>JAUWKY010000106.1 GCA_030613915.1 Syntrophobacterales bacterium | reverse complement strand
CCAGTGGATTGAAAGGTTTGCCGTCGTGGTTGATTTTGATGGTCAAGGTTTCACCCTGCCGATTCATCTCAATGGAAATCTGCTGTTCATAATTATCCTCAAAGCCATAATTGATAATGTTGGAAACGACTTCTTCGAGGGCTAATCTTACATCATATATGACTTCACTGGATAAATTATTTTTTTTCCCGAATTCAGCCACAGCCTTGCTTAGCCTCTCAATCTCAGAGAGGTTATTATTGATGAGTATGTTTTTGCTCACTTCTTGTCCAGCCATCATCTAAAAATAGGATTTGAGAACCATGGGGACCTTTTGCAACCAGCCAGATATTTAAAGCGTCAATTCGCCTTAATTCCTGCTGGGTATGGCCGTAGCTCCTTCAAAGACACACCTGTCATTGCACATAACGAGCCAATTCCTTCAAATAGATATTCTCTCGAGAAATATCTGATCTACAGCCAATGTGTCAATTTATTTATTTGATGATATCCTCTCTTCCTGGGTGGACTTGACATAAAAAATAGGGTTCTTAACTGACTACAAGGGATTGAGTCCACCTTACCTCAAATCAAGGAGTCAAAGATATGAAAGCCATAGCTATAAATGAGTTTGGCGGGCGAGATAAACTGCAATTCATGGATCTACCCGTGCCTGAGATCAAACCAGGGGAAATTCTTGTTAAGGTGAAAGCAGCCGGAGTCAACCCGGTAGCCTGGAAGATTAGGGAAGGATATATCAAAGATCTTTTTCCATACCAGTTCCCTATTATCCTGGGTTGGGACGCGGCGGGAATTGTGGAACAGGCTGGCGGAGAAGTGACACGCTTTACAGAGGGAGATGAGATTTTTGCATACTGCCGCAAACCCCTAGTCCATGGCGGTGCATACTCAGAATACATTGTGCTGGAAGAAGAACATGCTGCGATAAAGCCGAAGAATACTTCCTTTGAAGAAGCTGCATCTATTCCCCTTGCCGCTCTCACGGCTTACCAATCACTGTTTGACGCGGCAAAACTACAGCCGGGAGAAACCGTTTTGATCCATGCTGCAGCCGGAGGAGTGGGAGGTTTTGGAGTACAATTAGCAAAAGATCGTGGGGCTACTGTATGGGGTACGGCGAGTGGGCACAGCAGCGAATATGTCCAAGACTTAGGGGGCGATAGGGTTGTTGATTACCCGCAGGTAGATTTCCGCGAAGCAGTACGCTCAGAGTACCCAGATGGCGTGGACGTAGTTTTTGATTGTGTGGGCGGAGAAGTTCTCCAAAAAAGTACTGATATCGTCAAAAAAGGGGGTCGACTTATATCAATCGTGGATGATCCTGCTGGTCTGGACAGAGCTGACATTCACTCTGATTTTGTCTTTGTTGCCCCCAACAGTTCTCAGTTAGCAGAGTTAGCCCAAATGGTGGAGCAGGGACGTCTCAGGACTCACCTCTCGCAGGTTTTTCCTTTTGGCCTAGAAGAAGCCCAAAAAGCCCATGAACTCAGTGAATCTGGTCGTACCAGGGGCAAGATGGTTCTGGTTCTATAAAACGAGGCACTAAAAAGATAGAAGTCAGAGGTCAGAAGGCAGAGGACAGAAGTCACAATTGAATTTGGAAACTAGGCACAGCCCGAAGGACAATTTAGAAATAGTCTAGCTCTATGCTCTATGCCCATTTGTTAGCAGGGCGCTACGAATTTGCCCTCTAGGGACAAACTATGGCCACCCGGTTCGAGAATGTCCTCATAATTGCCGACATCGAGGGAAGTTCTGGCTGCTGGGACTATAGGGCATCATCTTTTATGACTCATGAGTGGAGTCGTGCCTGTTTAGAGATGACCCTGGATGTAAGCGCTGTGGTCAGGGCCCTATTTGATGCGGGGGTTAAGCACGTCACAGTAAAGGACTTTCACCGAACAGGCTACAATCTTCTCCCGGAACTGATCGATCCGCGAGCTCAGGTTGTCTTGGGCTACAAGCGCGGTCCAGTGCCTGGCTTAGGGCATCCTGGCGATGCGCAAGCTGTCATGTTTCTGGGCATGCATGCTGCTTCGGGAACTGAGGGGTTCATGGCTCATACCCTTACCTCACGCATAATCTGGCTGGAGGTGAATAGAAAACCGCTGGCTGAAGTAGAGCTTTTTTCTGCATCGCTGGCGCCTTATGGAGTGAGACCCATCTTCTTCTCGGGCTGCCCCACTGCCTGTGCGCAGGCCAGAGCTGCAATCAGGAAAATAAATTCCTATCCAATTGACAAGTCCGCCGGGCCTGAACTGTTTGTTGCCGATTCATGGCGGTCCGGCCTCGTGAGCGCTGCGCTGGATTCCCTCAACAACGTAGCCACGGAGCCATATACGGTGTCCGGTCCCTTTAAGGCAGAAGTAACCCTGCGGGGTGGCGAAAGCGCAGCTCAAAAACTTTCTCGAAGGTGGGGCTTTGACCAAGCAGGTGCTCGAATCTTCATTGAGGCTGCCGACATCCATGAACTCTACAGAGATCTCATCAGGCTCTGCTATCTCACACCTCTAACGGAGAGGATTCTTCCATTCGGGCTATTTTTGTATAACCTAACTGGCCGGCTCGGCCTGGCATGGGCACGTCGACGGCTCAAGAAAGACAAATATTTACCGCAGAGTACGCGGAGAACGCAGAAAATTGGAATAGACAACGGGTAATAACTGCATAGAGATATACGCCTATGCACTTAATTCCTCAAAAGAAAATCTCCTCTTCACTTGAGGGGCTGTACCACAATTTGTCATCCCGGCCAAGTCCGCCTCGCCTGCGGCGGACGCGAGCCGGGATCCAGAAAGAATTGGACTATATACAAATCGCGCTGGATTCCGGATCTCGTCCGGAATGACGGTTTGGACGACTTGTGGCACAGTCTCTAGAGGGGAAAGGATTAATTGTGATGATATCGAGTTGCGATGTATCGTCGCTGGATCAGCCAGAGGTACTGAAGTACTTGTTTCACCCTAGGAAGGATCACGTACAAGCTGCGCCCCAGGATGCCGTTGACTTCTTCATACCTGTTGAGAAAGGGGTGCAGCTTGGCGCACGCTTCTTCCCTGCTGACCCCGAAGAGCCACACATTCTCTTTTTTCACGGCAATGGGGAGATCGCAAGCGACTATGACGCCATCGCGCCGGTATACAACAACCACGGAATCAGTTTTCTAGTGGTGGATTACCGGGGTTACGGACAGAGCACTGGATTACCCACCGCCAGCAACTTGCTGTCTGACGCACACACCGCCTTCAGAGAGGTGTGCCGTTGGCTCGAGGGCCAGGGTCGAACCGGGCTCATTATTATTATGGGAAGATCCCTTGGAAGCGTACCCGCTTTGGAAATCTGTTCCTCCTATCAAAATGAAATCGACGGACTGATTCTTGATAGCGGCTTTGCCAGAACAGTACCGCTTCTCGATCGTCTAGGGGTAGCAACTGAAACCCTTGGAATTTCGGAGGCAGACGGTTTTGCCAACTTTGGCAAAATAAGGGACATCGGCAAGCCCACTCTTATTATCCACGGCCAGAATGATGACATTATTCCCCCCAAGGATGCGGATATTTTACTGGCAAATTCGGGTACCATGAGAAAGCAGCTGTTGCTCGCCCCTGGCTGCGGCCACAATGACATCTTGCTGCGCTGTGGAGAGGCCTACTTCAAGACTATTAGCGGCTTTGTAGAAATGCTGAAAAGATTGAAGAGAAAGGCTTCCAAAGGGCGTGGTTTCGATAGAAGATACCCAAGGAGATAGTAGGCGCTACCTAAAGACGGTTGCCCGCCTTGATGTTTCTATCTCTCACAGAGTTCGCAGAGGTCTCAGAGGTATAACTCTCAATAACAAGAATAGAAAACAGCTAGTACGGAAGGATCTCTAAAAATCTTAGTGGGAAGCCCTTGTGGTACCGATAAACAAGCTTATCCCTCCCACAAGGGCTTCCCACATCTCCCGATGCATACGCATCGGGAGCCCCTGCTGCGCAGGGTATTTTGAGCGATCCGAGCGCACACCATAATAGTTTTTTGGGGAGCTCACCGAGGATTTTAGAGACCACAGGGGACGGTCGGAACTTTCCTCAAAGACTGGATTACCAGAACAATTATTGCCCCGAAGGTAGCCGACTAGATAATTACACTATTGATCTATCGCTCAGAGGGCTCAAATAAACTCTGAGGTCTCGCACATTAAGTTGGATGAAGGTCGAGGTACTTATAGAGAGAAGGGAGCGCTTATAGGCAAAGTGGGGAGGGCTGGATGTCCGGAATGAGCTTGCTTGTTCTGGACATCAAGGTCTCCCCACGTGTCCCGACGCTGTAGCGTCGGGACCGCCCGCTTTGCGGGTGCCGATAAACGATCCCAACACTTTCACCTTCACAGTTTTCTCTGCGTTCTCTGTGGGCTCTAGCGAGCCCTGAGCCTGCCGAAGAGGGAGCGGGCGAGAGGTCCACAGATTCATATGGTAGCGCCAGAGGTGAATTTACCCTTCAAATTCTCCCACAGATTGTGGAAATCATCCAGAATCACATAGCCGCAGGGGACCAAGAGCAGGGTGATGAAGGTGGCAAAAAGTACACCGAATCCAAGGCTCACGGCCATGGGTATGAGAAATTGAGCCTGGAGGCTGCGTTCCAAAATCATTGGCGTTAAGCCGGCAAAAGTGGTTAAAGAAGTTAGAATGACGGCCCTGAACCGCAGTGCCCCACCCTGAGTAATGGCGTCATGTACACTGGCTCCCTGCCTGCGGATTCGATTGGTGGCATCTACCAGCACCAGGGAGTCATTGACCACCACGCCAGTCAGACCGACGATGCCGAACAAGCTCAAAAGGCTCAGATTAAGACCCATTAGCAAGTGTCCGAACACAGCACCCACTATGCCGAAAGGAATGGCCGACATGACCACAAGGGGCTGAGAGAAGGACTTGAAGGGAATGGCCAGCAGAGCGTAGATGAGAAAAAGCGCAATGACAAGACCACTGCCAACATCGTCCAGGGACTCCTTCTGTTCCTTTCCTTCCCCTTCCATGGAGTATCGCAAGCCTGGATAAGTTTGTTTCAGTTTTGGCATGACCCGGCTTTCCAGATCAACACGCACCTCATTGGCGTTGGTGATAGTCTCATCCACGTCCCCGGTCACCTTTATTACCCGGAAACGCTGAGCTCGTTCGATGGAGGCGTAGCCCTCCTCTATCTTCACTTCAGCCACCTGGTTGAACGGAACCTCGTAGCCGTCCGGCGTCCGGATGTACATCTTCTCAACAGAACCCAATGACTTGCGCTTGGACTCCGGGTACCTTACCATAACCTTGACCTCATCCTGATCACGCTGCAAGCGGAGGGCCTCGGCCCCGTAGAAAGCATGCCGGACCTGCTTGGCCAGATCATCTAAGGTCAAACCTAAACTGCGGGCAGTGAGTTTCAGTTTGAGCTGCATTTCGTCTTTGCCCGGTAGGAAGCTGTCACTTACATCGAATACTCCGGGATAGGTTTTAAGCTCCTCTTGCAGTTCCTCGGCGGCCGCCACCAGCAAGTCGTGATCGTCCAGCGACATATGAACCTCAACAGCATTGCCGGCGCTGAAGAGTACACTCTGATAAGTGATGGCCTCGGCATCCGGGACGATTCCCACTTTCTGGCGCCACAAGTTGCCCAGTTTCGTTGCGGTCACATCCCTGTTCTCACTTTCCAAGAGCTCGATTGTGATCTGGGCCAGATGTCCTCCCGACTGTGGTCCACTGGCCATAGGGCCGTGCCCTCTGCCGTGCCTCCCTACTCTGGTGATGATACCTTTCAAGAGCGGGGGTGCATCTTGAGGCCGTTTCTTGTCCGCTTCGGCCAAGGCTTCTTTGCCAGCCTGCTCCAGATAACTGGCGATTTCTGCTGTACGCTCCACCGGACTGCCTGCCGGCATGGTCAAACTACACTTCAAAAAGTTACTTTCAACTTTTGGAAATAAGGTGAATTTAATCCAGCCTGCCTGCCATATTCCCACAGTCACCAACAATATGGCGATACCCAGTGCAACCGTGGCATAACGCCAGCGCACACAAAAATCTACTGCCCAGGCATAAGGCCGCCTGATGAACCATTTCAGCCAGCGGGCCGTACGCTTTTCCTCCATGCTTCGCTTTGTTCGGTGTTTGGATGCCGCCAGGTGGGCCGGAAGAATCAGCAAACATTCCACCAGAGAGCCCAGAAGCACCAGAATTACTACAGTGGGAATGTTGCGCATGATCTTTCCCATGACGCCGCTTCCCAGAAGTAGCGGATAAAAGGCCGCCACCGTGGTCAGGACTGCAAAAACCACCGGCCGCCCTACCTCCAGGGTCCCCTCAACAGCTCCTTCCAGAGGTTCGAGCCCCTCCTCCTGTCTCCGAAAAATATTCTCACCCACGATTATGGCGTCATCCACCACGATACCCAGAACCATGATGAAGGCGAACAGGGAGATCATGTTGATGGACACGCCAAAGGTGGGCAAGAGCATCAGTCCAGCCATAAAGGATATCGGTATTCCGAGAGTCACCCAAAAGGCAAGGCGCGCATTCAGAAACATTCCCAGCAGGATACTCACCAGGATCAGGCCGAGGGCCATATTTTTCAGCAACAGCCGGATTCGGCTTTTCAATATTATCGACCTGTCCCGATAGATACTAACGTCCACCCCTTCCGGCAGGCTTGGCCTTACCTCCTCGATATACTGTTTGACCGTAGCGGCAACCTCCAGGGCGTTCTGATCGGCAACCCTGTAGACTTCGATAAGGCCGGCTCGTTTGCCCTGAAATCTGGTAAAAAGATCCACATCCTCGAAGCCATCTTTGAGCTTGGCGATCTGTCCCAGAGTGACCTTGCTGCCATCAGGTTTGGTAATTACAGCTATATCCCCGTACTCCCCAGCGAAGTAGCGGCGCCCTTTGGTCCTGACCAGGATTTCGCCTCCTGCCGTCTTGATGCTACCCGCCGGCAGATCCAGGCTGGCCCTTCGAACCGCCTCGGCAACCTTGCCCAAGGTGAGACCGTAACGACGGAGAGTTTCCTCGGAGATTTCGATATGAATTTCTCCCTTGCGGAGACCTGCGAGTTCGGCCAGGGTAATGCCAGGCAAATTGGTTATGTCGTCTTTTATTCTCTCCGTTAGGTGCTTGATGGTTGACTCGGGTGCGTCGCCAAAGACGGTGACATTGAGGACCTGGCGTCGCCGAGTCAATTCCCGCACAACAGGCTCTTCAGCCTCGTTGGGGAAGGTGGTGATCCGGTCGACCTCTGCCTTCACTTCATCCAGGAGTTCCTGCAAATCCCAATCGTTCATGACCTCTATGGTCACCGTCGCGAACGATTCCCTGGCTACTGAATCAATGCGCTTGATGCCGGCCAACCCTGCCACTTTTTCTTCAATCCTCCGGACGATGGCCTCCTCCACCTCAGCCGGCGAGGCACCAGGGTATTCCATGGTGATGGAAATCATGT
>JAUWKY010000089.1 GCA_030613915.1 Syntrophobacterales bacterium | reverse complement strand
CCAAACCGGCGACTTCCACAGCGAAGTTGTTGAATAGTGTTAGCCAACTTTGGAGCCCAACGGCTGATCAGATGGTGAGAATCATCAGGTAGCGATACATGGGCTTCTGCTTCAGGTTCTTCATTGAACTCTCTGTAGGTGACAATTAAAAAACTAAGGTTTCAGTGTTCAGTGTTCAGGTTTCAGCTTCTATGTTTCTTTTTCCTGACACCCGACACCTGAAACCTGACACCTCAACAGCTCACTTTACCCTCTTTCCCACCAGGCGAAGAGGACGAGGAGTGTCAAGGATGTAACCATCAATCCATACTCCCAACCGGTGAGGTGGTATTGCTTGCGAGATGACCGCCCTTTGCGCCCGAATCCCCTTGATTCCATGGCCAGGGCCAGTTCGTCGGCGAGGACGAAAGATTGAGCCAGCAACGGCATAAGCAATGCCATGAAATTTCCCACATTCTTTAGCCTAAGCCTGAGATCGATCCCCCTGGAGCTCTGGGCATCGATGATGTGGCGGATCTTCTGTCCTATCAGAGGCACATATCGCATTGAAGTGGTAAGCATAAAGGCCAAACCGTAAGGGACCCCGATTTTTTGCAGTGCGTCACCCGTCTCTTCGGGGCTGACGGCCCGAAAGAAGATGAAGGATGCGGTCAAAAGATTGAACAGCCGTACTGCAAGGACCAAAGCCACTCTAAAGTCAAATGAGAAAAAAGCAATGATAAAGACCAACCCTACCATAGGCCAATAGTAACGCAGGGAATGGAGCAAATCCTTCCCCATCCTAAGCAAGGGGAGAGCTGCCAGAAGAATTATTGACTCCACCAGGAGGGTCTTCGGTTCTTTAGCGATGAAGACCGCTGCAATCGCCATAAGTCCCAGGCCGAGTTTTGTTCTAGGATCCAGTCGTGTCAACTCTGTACTCCGATAGAGAGTTTTCTCCACATGTAAACGCGCTTCCAGTAGGCGGTTTCTTTTCTAGGCACTAGGCACCAAAAAGCAGTCTCGGAAGTGTTATTGTGCGTAGTGCTTAGTCCCTAGTGCCTAGTTCTCAGCCTCGGGCCGGGGCAATGCCCCGAGCTGGACCAGTCGCTTGTCACCCCGTAAATCCTCAGGTGCTCCATCTCCCACTACTCGACCTTCATGCAAAACTATCCATCGATCCGCGACGGCTTGGGCAAACTCCAGATCGTGAGTGGCAATCACAATGGTGAAGCCGCGATTCTTGAGTTCTGCCATAAGAGTGGCCAGAGCTTCACGAAAACGTCCGTCTTGTCCAGAGGTTGGTTCATCAAGGACCAGTAGTTTCGGCCGCGTGGCCAGGATGGAAGCAAGTGCTACTCGCTTCTTCTCGCCCTCGCTCAGGCGGTATGGAGATCTATCCAAAAGTTCATGGAGATCGAAGACCTGCCAAATCTCTTGGAGCCAATCTTCCTGTATTTTCCTGAGTATTCTGGGCCCCGCCATGACCTCATCCTTCACCCGGTATTTGAAAAACTGATCGTTTGGATTCTGGAAAGAGAGTCCCACCTCGGCTGCCAGCTCCGAAGGGGCCTTGCCTTGAATTTCCTCGCCCTTGAAGGTAACCCTGCCGGACGTGGGTCGCAGTAAGCCATTGAAGTGCTTCAGCAGAGTGGTTTTTCCCGATCCATTCCTGCCAATAAGAGCCAGAGTCTCTCCCTCCCTAAGCTCAAGGGACACTAGTTTGAGGATCTCTTTTTCATTTATCCGATAGGAAAGATCCTGAGCAATGAGCAGTGGTTCTTTGCCAGGTGACCTGTTTCTCCCAGTTGAATATTGGGGTAACAGATGGGTGTTGAGGAGGACTTGGTGGGCAGACTGGGGGGTGCCCTCGTACAGGAGCTTTCCTTGTTCCAGGATGAGACACCGTGAGGTGTCATGCAGAAACTTACCCATTCGCTGTTCAATAACGATGACGGTCTTGCCGCTGCGGTTGACCTCCGACAGGGCCTGGCGCACTCTCTCCACCGCTTGCCAATCGAGATCGCCATAGGGCTCATCAAGAAGCAAAACCGAAGGGTTCAGACAAAGCACCGATGCTATTGCCACCAGACGCTTTTCACCACCCGATAGGGTTGCAGGGGATCGCTCGAGAAGATCCTCTAATTTCAATGTCCGGGAGATCTTCTGGATACGGTTGTCGATCTCCGCGCCAGACAAGCCCAGGCTTTCCAAACCAAAAGCTATCTCGTCTTCCACAGTGCTGTTGAAGAGTTGGGCATCGGCGTTTTGCAGTACAAGACCCACGTGAGAAAAAAGCTCGAAGACTTTATGCTCCAGGGTGTTGAGGTCATCAATGGTAACGGTGCCCTGCAGGGTGCCGCCGAAGAAGTGAGGAATGAGGCCGTTGAAAAGATAAGCGAGGGTCGACTTCCCAGAGCCATTGGCACCTCCAATGAAGAGGTACTCGCAATCTTTTACTGAGAAATCGACCCCTTTCAATACCCACCCGGTGTGGGGATAGCGATAACGTATGTCGCGCAAACGGATCACGGCTCCCAGATCCCCCCCTTACGCAGAAGGTGGAGAGCGATGATAGCAATGATTGTTCCCCCGAGGGTGCTGACACTGAAGGCTATCATCAAGGTGGCCAGCGCCATAGCTTTGCCCATCAAGAGGGGCGCTACGATCCAAACGCTGGCAAGGGAGCCCAAGATTCCGGTGCCGATGACTTCTCCGAGTCCGGCCAAATAGATGTTTTTGGAGGCGCGATAGGCAAGACCTGCCAGCAAGGCACCAATCATTCCACCCGGGAAAGCCAGAAGAGTCCCGAGGCCCATCATATTTCTGATGATGCCTGCGATGGTAGCGATGGCCACCGCATAGGCAGGTCCAAGCATGACCGCACTGAGGACATTGACCATGTGTTGGGCTGGAAAGCACTTTGAAATGCCAACCGGGATAAAGAACGGCGATAAGGCAACCGCAATGGCCACCAAGATTACGGCACGCGCCACTTCTTTCGTCTCCATTGCTAACTCTCCTTATCCTTATCTCTACCGGACCAGAGAATATGATACACTAAATTGGTGGGAATAGGATACTACCTCACTTATCGCCTCCGACTGAAAAAATCAAGGGGCCACTTCTTTATTTAGGCTTGCGGGGGTCAGAGTTGATTGCTTTGGCGGTAAAGATTGCGAGCCTTTGTGGAGATTTCAGGTGTCAGGTGTCAGGTGTCAGGAAATATAGCCATAGAAGCTGAAACCTGAACACTGAACACTGAAACCTTTTACTAAATAGCCACATGAAGCTTGGGATAATTTATGATATAAAACTGGGGGCTCGGTGATAACTGGAGTTGATATCACAATTTGATCCAAAAGAGGTGAATCCCGTGAAATGGAAGTCCTTACTGTTGCTCGGAATAGTTATCTTTTCTTTTTCAGAAGTGAATGCCGAACCTTTCGAACCGTTCAGTTTCCCGTCAATGATGTCTGCTCTCAGTATCACAACACCTCTGGAGTTTTGCGGTGAACCGGTACCCTTAGAAGTTCAGGAAGTTAGGGAGCGAATTGAAAAAGAACTCCTGCTTTCACTGTGGCATAGACCCCAGGTTATTCTCTGGTTGAAACGTTCCAGGCGCTATATGCCTTACATTGAGGAGGTGTTAAGAAGCGAAGGGATGCCAGATGATCTGAAATATGTTGCCATTGCTGAAAGTGCCCTTCGACCTCATGCGCGCTCACGGAAAGGAGCCGTGGGGTTCTGGCAATTCATGAACTACACTGGTCGACAGTACGGTCTGGTCATCAATAGACGTATCGATGAAAGACGGAACATCTTTGCTTCGACCCAGGCAGCGATCAGGTACTTGAGCGACCTTTATGATACTTTTGGGTCATGGGCTCTGGCTGCTGCCGCATACAACATGGGGGAAGTGGGGCTGAATGCTGAAATCGTTGAACAGGGAGTCAATAACTACTACCAGTTATACCTTAACCTGGAAACACAAAGGTATATATTTAGAATTATCGCAATAAAGTTGATTCTTGAGGATCCAGCAAAATATGGCTTCTATCTCGCTGAAGAAGACTACTATCCCGCACTTAGCTTCGATCGGGTCAGGGTCCAATGTTTCAAGGAGACCCCAATCAGAATTATTGCCCAGGCAGCGCAAACCCATTTCAAAGTGATCAAAGATTTGAATCCCGAAATTCGAGGACACTATTTGACCGAGGGGAACCATGCGATTCTGATTCCCAAAGAGGGCTCCGAGAATTTTCAGGCTCGATATCGAGATCTCCTGAAGCACTGGTCATCCAACCAAAAGGAGCAGACCTATCTGGTAAAAGAGGGAGACCACCTTACCGCCATCGCCGAGCGCTTTGGAGTTTCCCTGGCTTCTCTCATTATATGGAATCGATTGAACCCCAAAGCGCCCATCCATCCAGGTGATCGACTCATCATTTATCCCAAAAAATCTGTGCCTATAACAATTGACGAGGAGGAAAATGGCAACAATAGCACCTCTGTCAAGAACAATTAATGAGTGAAGCCTAGAAAAGACATAATGACCCTCCATCGACATGACCACCATTGTCTTTTGCAAACTATTTAGTGCTCTCCGTAGTAACTGCCTGTCTCCGTTCCGAGACTGCTAAAAAGATCTGTGTCCGCAATCCCTGCCTGTCAAATAAGTGTAGGATATATTTGCCGTAATACTGAAACGTCGCATGAAAGTTGCATTCGGATGTTTTGTGCCTGGGACCTGTATACAAGTGGGGTGGACAGCTCAAACCCGTTGGATAGCCATGAGCATAAAGAGAATTGTCATAGCTGTGACCTGGAGTCTTGTCCTGCTCGCCTTCCTGTTGACAGGAGGTTCAAAGGTCTGGGCAGAATCCATTTCAGTAGCTGAGTATCGTCTGCGTATCCAAGAGTCCCTCGCACATTTGGAAGAAGGAGAGGGACAGATTGGGCCGGAGGAGATCTCCTGGTTTTCTGATAGCTTCCCCCCTGATCTGGTGGTTCAAGATCCTGGCGGAGAGCGGTTCCTCGTGGATCGTAAAGACTTTTTTCGCTGGGCGAAAGACGCTGAAGATAGCCCACAGGGCAGGAAGCATCTTGCCGCTTATCACCAGGCTCTGTTGCAGGAGATTTCGTGGTGGACCGGGGAAACGTTTTCGGAAGTGTCCAGTTGGGATGAATACAGAACCCTTCTGGATGAGGTATATCGCGGCAAGGAGTTCAGGTACCTGAAGAAAAGAAAGGATCCAGCCTGGAAGGAATATATCGCCAGATTAATTGAGGCCTTTGGCATGTGGCTGAAAGATCACCTGGGATTCCTTGATACCATGCGGGCGGGGTGGATTGTCTATGTGGCATACGGAATCGTCTTAGTGTTGGGCGCAATACTGATCATCTGGATCATCCGGTTGTTCGGACCAGTGGGTTGGCGTTGGAAATATGCCAGCGCCCCCCCTCCTCCTTCAACGAAAACAAGCCCCGAACGAAACTGGCGGTCATGGCGGGAGGAGGCCAAAAAGAAGGCTCAGGAGGGGGCTTTCCGAGAAGCAATCAGGTCGCTATTTATTTCCGTTCTGATGGAAGGCCACCAAAAAGGGTGGTGGGTTTACGAGCCAGAAGCCACCAACAGGGAGCACCTCGCCCGAGTGGAAGGACAGACCGAAAGATGGGAGGCTCTCCAGAGGTTGATCGATCGTTATGAGTTGGCGTGGTACGGGTTAAGACAGCCAGGGATAGAGGAGTTTCAGGATTGTGAGAGATGGGTGCAGCGGTTGGAGGGCTCGGTATGAATAAAGGGGGACGAGCTACTTGGTTGCTGATGGGTGGTTTGGGAATTTTGCTATTCCTCGCCGCCTACGGGTTAATGGTTTTAGAGGACAGCCAACAAGGCAAACAATCACCTCAGCGTCGAACCACCTACAGTGCAGCGGCGGGAGGATATAAAGCGCTTTATCTCTGGTTACAATCCCTGGATCTACCCGTTGGCAGGTGGGAAAAAGGCTTTGAAAACCTTCCTCAGGATAATTCGGTTCTTGTGCTGGTGGAACCGGAGCTTGGTCCTGGGACTGGGGAGATGGAAGCGCTCAAGGAGTGGGTGAGCGACGGCAGGACTCTCGTGCTCATAGCGAGTCGACCGAATCCCTTCTTAAAGAACATGGGGTTTGCCTTGGTGCCAGTGTTTGCTATGCATCAGCGGGAAGATAAGAACGAAGCGTTTTTGTTCCAGCCGGGATCTTACACTCAAGGGATACACACCCTCGAATCCAATGGCCATGCTGATCTCACCTCGCAACACCCGGAAACTGTGGTTCTTATAAGAAGCAAGTGGGGTGGGCTCCTGGCGGTGCGTGCTGAAGGAAGCGGGAGGGTGATCTGCCTTTCCGATCCCAATCTATTGTCAAACCAGTCGCTGAGAGATGGAGATCACGCCCGGTTGGCCCTCAATCTTTTGCTCGCTAATCGTGGGGACGGCAGTTTGCTGATTGACGAATACCATCATGGCTATGGCAGAGTTACCTCGGTGCTGGAACATTTGGTCCACTCACGAGCCCTGGTCCCAGCGCTTCAGGGGATCTTGCTCTTGTTTGTCCTTTGGGCCGCCAAAGGGAGACGGTTTGGACTTCCCAGACCACTTATTCAAGAGAAGCGCCGTTCTTCCCTTGAGTATGTGAAGGCGATGGCACAGCTGTTCCAGAGGGGACGGGCCCGAGTTCTTGCTTTTGAGGCTCTTGTCCGCTGGACTGAAAAAGAAGCCAAGAATATCCTCGTTCATGGGGACGACACCCTTCAGAACAAACTGCTGGCTGCTCGCCGAAACCCTGATAAGCAAGTAGTTTCAGAAAGAGATCTCTTGATGTCTGCACGGGGATTGTATTCGGCTTTGGACGAGGCTCGGAGGAAAGCAGCTCGTGGCGCCTAGCGAAGCGCGAGCAGGATACAGCAAGAGTAAAGAATCCGGCTCAAAGGACACGGCTTTGGGCTGCCTCCTGAGGGAGCTTAATGGTCTTTCCCCTCTGCGGCAGTCTGCAGGAGTGATGGAGCATTGCAAAATATCAAATTTCAAGCGCTAAGTCTCAGGGTTTCAGGTGTCGGGTGTCAGGTGTCAGGAAAAAGAAACATAAAAGCTGAAACCTGAACACTGAAACCTGAAACCTCCTTTTACTAAACGCGCCATGCGCTCTGCGCATTGCGCCTCGGAGAGAGCAACATGCCGGCAGAAGTTGAAAAATTAGTAGGGCGGATTTCTGGTGAAATATCGAAAGTGATCATGGGACAACAGCAGGCAGTGAATCATTTGCTGGCGGGTCTTCTGGCAAGGGGGCATGTCCTCATGGAAGGAGTTCCGGGCCTGGGCAAAACCCTCCTAGCCAAGACCTTGGCCTACATATTGAGGGCGGAGTTCACCCGAATCCAGTTCACTCCCGACCTGATGCCCGCAGACATTTTGGGCACGCAAATTTACGACTTGCAGAGTAGGCAATTTCATCTTCGCAAGGGTCCAATTTTTACGGAGATTCTTTTGGGTGATGAAATCAACCGGGCGCCACCAAAGACCCAATCCGCACTCCTCGAGGCCATGGAGGAAAGGCAGGTGAGCATCGACGGCGAGACCCTGCCTTTGTCCGAAAGTTTTATGGTGGTGGCGACCCAGAATCCTATTGAACAGGAGGGCACCTACCCGCTGCCCGAGGCTCAAATGGATCGGTTCCTTATGAAGATAGTGTTGAGCTACCCTTCAGAGGCCGAGGAGCGGGAGATCCTTGCTCGGTACGGAAAGTCCATAGATGCCCATGACCTGGAATCAATGGGACTAGCTCGGCTAGCAGGAGAAGATACCATCGTCAAATTCCGTCGACGAGTCCGTGAAGTGAAAGTCGAGGAAGGAATAGTGGCATACGTGCAAAGCTTGCTGGAAGCAACCCGACGCTCTCCTCACCTCCATCTTGGAGCCAGTCCGCGGGGGGGCATAGCTTTGCTGAAAACGAGCCAGTGCTTGGCCGCGATGGGGGGGAGGGACTTTATTGTCCCAGATGATATCAAGGAGATGGCTCTGCCGGTCCTCAGACACCGGGTAATCCTCCGACCAGAGGCAGAACTGGAG
>JAUWKY010000349.1 GCA_030613915.1 Syntrophobacterales bacterium | reverse complement strand
CATCAAATTCGAAATCCGAATATCGAAATCCGAGACAAATCCGAATTTCCAAAATCCAAATGACCCAAACACTAGACAAGTCTCTTTCAGTAGTTCCGTTTTGAACATTTGAACATTAGGATTTTGAATTTGTTTCGTGCTTCGTGCTTCGGATTTCGAATTTAATAGAACAATCCTGTTACGCGCTGTGAGTTACGCCCTTCCAGTCTCAGCAACAGGGTTGAAAAAAGTATCTCTTTCCACCGGCTGCCTTCCGGCGGCACGAATCAGACCCTGTAATTCATCCGGTGTGAGGGCCTCGGCACTCTGGGCACCGGCCATGTGGCCGATACGCTCCTCCATGACCGTACCATCCAGATCATCTGCGCCAAAATGGAGGGCGATCTGGGCCATCTTCGCCCCGAGCATAATCCAGTAGGCTTTGATATGAGCAAAATTGTCCAAAAGCAAACGAGACACTGCTATTGTTTTCAGATCGGTAAAACCGGTCCTTGGCTGCACGCCGGATAAGCCTGTGTTAGCGGTTTGAAAGGCGAGGGGGATGAAGGTTATGAAACCGCCGGTTTCATCCTGCGCCTCTCTGAGTGCCAGCATGTGGTCAACTCGCTCAGCAGCGGTCTCCAAATGCCCATACAAAAGGGTGGCATTGGAGCGCATCCCTATGAGGTGAGCTTCCTTGGCCACCTGAAGCCAGCCATCGCTGTTCAACTTTTCCGGACAAAGAAGCTGCCGAACCCGATTGCTGAACACCTCGGCACCGCCACCGGGCAGAACTTGAACTCCCGCCTCCTTAAGGGCCTGCAAAACTTCAGAGACGCTTAACCGTTCATTGTGAGCCAGATGGGCCACCTCTACGGCTGTAAACGCCTTTATAACAGACTCAGGCCTCATTTTCTTGATCTCACGGACGAGGTCCAAGTAGTAAGAAAAGGGGAGATCTGGATGGCAGCCCCCAACCACATGAATCTCCGTGATGGGCTCGTGCAACCGCTCCTTGACTTTCGTTGCAACCTGGTCCACGGTCAGGAGGAAGCCTCCCTCCTCGCCTTGCTGTCTACTGTAGGCGCAGAACCTGCAGCCATTTATGCAGATGTTGCTATAGTTAATATGCTGGTTGTAGACCCAGTAGGTTTTCTCACCGTGAAACCGCTCTCGCACCAAGTTAGCCAGAAATCCAATGGCGAGAAGATCATTGGACTGAAACAGTCGCAACCCATCTTCTCTGGAAAGACGGTCGCCGGCGACAACCTTTTCATAAATATCTGCAAGCTCGCTCTTTTCCACGCAGCGACGAGCGACGGACGGAGAAAAACTCTCTTCGACTTCTGCACTTGGTGGGAGCATCAGTGATCCCTCTCGTAAACCTGGCGACGCGGCGATATTGCTAGTCTCCGCGTCTCCCCATCATCCCTGAGTGGCCATTCCCAGCCGCACCATCTCAATGCAATCTTTTACCCTCGCTTCGATGACCGCATCCTCCGCCTGGAAAAGACCCAATCCCGAGTCCATATAAGCCACGCAGTAAGCTTGAAGGAAGCGGTCCAGCACTGCGTCAAGAAAAAAAGCTGCCACTTCCGGATCGAGATCTTCTCTGAGTTGGCCATCAGTTACTCCCTCCTCTATTATTGGCCTCAGGTAGTCTATGGAGAACAAGCGTATGGTCTTGAGGAGGTCAGCTCTGAAAGGAAAATCTTCCTGGAAGAGCATTTTAAGGTAAATCTGATAGATCCTCGGGTACCGCCGGATAAAGTAAATTCCTGCCTGCAATGACTTGGCAAGACGGATGAAGAAGTCCTCTCCCTCGGTCCCTGCCTTCACTCCTTTGAGGCTCCTTTTCACCAGAGCCACAGCGTGTTCAAAAATGTGAAAATATAGATTTTTCTTACTACCGAAGTACTGAAATATGGAACCCTTAGCGATGCCAAGGCGCCCAACCATCCGGTTGATGCTGGCCTTCTCGTAGCCACAGCGTGAGAACTCGTCTATGGCCACATCCAGAATGCGCTCCTTTTTATCGAAGGGCAGCTTGGTAAAGGTTGGGCGGACGTAAGCAGTTTCTTCCATGCGAATTGGGAGTGTCTCCATTTGTGGACAACAAAATGACCAGGTGGTCATCATAGGTAGCTCGAACTTGGCTGTCAAGATTTTTAATGCCCGCAGGAGAAATTTATGGCCCAATTCAACCCGGCTCTGGCTAGGTGTATCCCCAAAAATGTTATGAGCGACTCAGGCCAAAGGGGAAGGCTACTCCACAACGAGCAATTCGCACCATTCTATGGCAGTGTCGCCTTTGAAGATGCACCAAATCTTCATGCTGGCACTTGCCAAGCTGAGATGCGTGAAGAAAGGAGGCTCAACTGCTCGTTGTTTTGCAGCCTGCCCCTTTGGCCTGCCTGGTGTTTCTTCTAAGGGCCTGGGGCGAGGCCTGTGCCACTGCCGCAGCTGTGGGGGGGGGAGCCCCTGGCCCCGTTCCGTAGGTACGGGGAACAGGGAAGGGGCGCCTTCCCCCGCCCACAGCTGCGCGTGCAGTGACCAGGCCGGCGCCTCGGAACCCCAG
>JAUWKY010000336.1 GCA_030613915.1 Syntrophobacterales bacterium | reverse complement strand
GCTGATTATATAGAACTTTCACTGGATTCCGGATCTCGCCCACCTTAGGTGGACTCGTCCGGAATGACGGGTTCGGCGAATTGTGACGTAGTTTCCAAGGGGAGAAGAGATCTTTGCGGAGCTAAATACATAGGCGTTTTTCGGATTTCAGTCGGCTTTTAGATTCGAGATTGTGGAATCTGATGAGTTACTCGCTTAACCTGAATCAATTCACAATCCACAATCTAAAATCTACAATCTTGAAAGGGGGGTTTAGAATGCCGAAACCTGTTGAGGGGAAGCTGGAGGCGAAGGGGTTGAAGTTTGCCGTAGTAGTAAGTCGTTTCAACGATTTCATTTGCGACCGGCTGTTGGGAGGCGCTCTGGACGCCTTACTCAGAAGCGGTGCTTCGGAGGCTGACATTCAAGTGGTTAAGGTGCCGGGAGCCTGGGAGATTCCTCTCACCTCCAAGAAGCTGGCTGAACAAAACAAATATGACGCCATCATCTGTCTGGGGGCTGTTATTCGAGGTGCTACACCTCATTTTGAATTCGTTAGCGCCGAAGTTTCCAAAGGAGTTGCGGCTGTGGGGCTGGAGCACAGCATCCCCATCACTTTTGGAGTTCTCACCACCGACAGCTTGGAGCAAGCCATCGAACGCGCCGGAACCAAGGCGGGCAACAAGGGCTTTGAAGCAGCACAGGCAGCCATTGAAATGGCAAACCTAATGGACCAGTTAGGTTAACCCACCCATTCGCCTGATGCCGCACCGACTCAGCGATGTGAGATATGAGATTTGGGATGTGGGATATTAGACTTTGGTAAATCGCAGTGAATCTCACATCTTTAGTACTTTAGTCATTTTAGACACTTTAGTCATTTTTGGCATTCTTTAGTGTAGGGTGGCAAAGCCCACCACCATAATTGAGGAGGACAAACATGAGTAGTCGACGCCGATCTCGAGAAATGGCCATCCAGGTACTTTACCAGGTTGATATGGCCCAAATTGACATCGGTGAAGCCCTGAGGCTATTCTGCGAGCATTTTAAGGCTCCCGACAGCATAAGAGATTTTGCAGTTGAGCTTGCCAATGGCGTACATAAATATCGAGAAGAAATCGATACTCTGATCAGTCGGTTTTCAGAAAATTGGAGGTTGGAGCGGATGTCTGTAGTCGACCGCAATATTCTCCGACTGGCCATATTTGAACTCCTTTACCGTGCGGACATCCCGGCCAAGGTTTCCATAAACGAAGCGGTGGATCTCGGTAAGAAGTATGGTTCAGAGGATTCCGGCTCGTTCATAAACGGCATTCTGGATAGAATTAGAGTAGATTTGGAAGAAAGGACACTCAAGGTTGCCACCGCGCCAGAACAAAGCCCTGGCGACCCGACCCAGAGACGCGTGGATTCCAAGGAAGCAGCAGGCAGTAAGCAGTAGGCACTTCACTAGGCACTAAGCACTAGGAACTAGGAACATTGGTGTTGAAAATGCGGGAGGCAAGATGGAGCCCAAATATAATCCCAGCGAAATCGAACCCAAATGGCAGCGGATTTGGGAAGATCAGCGGATTTTCTATGTAACTGAAGATGCCAGCAAGCCCAAATATTATCTTCTGGAAATGTTCCCCTACCCCTCGGGACGAATCCACATGGGACACGTGCGCAACTACACTATCGGTGACGTGGTGGCCCGGTACAAGACGATGCGTGGATTCAACGTTATTCATCCCATGGGCTGGGATGCTTTCGGCATGCCGGCGGAAAACGCTGCTATCAAGGCCGAGAGCCATCCCGCTACCTGGACATACAATAATATTGACCAAATGAAAGAACAGCTGAAGCAGATGGGTTTCAGCTATGATTGGAGCAGGGAACTGGCCACCTGTGACGTCTCTTACTATCGCTGGGAACAGCTGATGTTTGTCAAGATGTATGAACAAGGTCTGGCATACCGCGAAAAATCTTATGTAAACTGGTGTTCTACCTGCCAGACGGTGCTGGCCAACGAGCAGGTCGAGGGCGGGCTGTGTTGGCGCTGCAGTCATGCGGTGGAACAAAAGGAGATGGCACAGTGGTTTCTCAAGATCACTGATTATGCGGATGAGCTGTTGGAGTATTGTGAGCGCTTGCCAGGTTGGCCGGAGCGGGTGCTCACCATGCAGCGAAATTGGATAGGAAAGAGTCACGGGGCCATGATCCATTTTCCCTTGGAAAATTCTGCTGAACCCATCAAAGTTTACACCACACGTCAGGACACGGTATACGGGGCAACTTTTATGAGTCTGGCCGTGGAGCACCCGCTGTCCTTGGAACTCTGCAAGGGCAGACCGGAGGAACCGGCCGTCAAAGAATTCATTGAAAAGACCAAACAGACACAACGGAGTGAGAGGACCTCCGAACTCCTTGAAAAAGAAGGTATATTTACTGGAGCCTACTGCCGCAATCCCATGACGGACGAGCGGATGCCCATTTACATTGCCAATTTTGTCCTGATGGAATACGGCACTGGTGCTGTGATGGCGGTACCCACACATGACCAGCGGGATTTTGAGTTCGCCATGGCTTATGATCTACCACTGAAAGTGGTAGTAGATCCGTCTGGTGGTGAGCTGGACGGCGACACCATGGAAGCGGCATACGAAGAAGATGGGATCCTAGTCAATTCAGGCGAATTCAGCGGCTTGGAGAGTGCAGCTGCCAGAGAGGCCATTAACCAGTATCTGGAATCGAACGGGCTGGGTAAGGCTACTATCAACTATAGGTTGCGAGACTGGCTCATTTCTAGGCAACGTTATTGGGGAGCTCCCATACCTATAATTTACTGTGACGAATGTGGCATTGTGCCCGTGCCGGATGAAGATCTGCCTGTCGTTTTACC
>JAUWKY010000116.1 GCA_030613915.1 Syntrophobacterales bacterium | reverse complement strand
TCATGCCCCTGGTCCTGGGCATGCTAATATTGATGAGTTGCGCAGCTAATTACGTCAAACGGCATACCAAAGAGGAAGACGGGGAAGATCAATCCACAGATGAGACGGCAAACGGTTAGCCCGGATCGACGATTTTGTATTTGTCCTTCGGGCACGATCTAGTACACCGGTGGCTTCCTGTCAACGGTTGGAGACAGGCTAAAGAGCTTTCGCCGGAGGCGGAGACTCTTTTCCCTGGCCGTCGTCTCCCGGCCAGGGAAAAATCACCCTCCTCTGTGTCCTCTGTGCCTCTGTGGTGAATCTTCAATCAGGCCTCCTCAGGCCGTCATAATGTGGAGCAAAGTAACTAATCGTTTCCAAAATCCGAAATCGTCCTTCCGGCTAAGGTTTGTGCGCGGTCACGACCATCCGTTTGCTGAGAAGACCGTAGTCGCCAATCTTTGGCTGGGATCGATGCTTCGACGCAGTCGGTCCATTTCTTTTTGACTATCCTGCCATTCCTTCTCAGCAACGGCGAAAATTTCCTCCAATGTCCTACTGCAGCCGAAATGGCGCTGGACAAGTTCTTCAACCGAAATCGACTGAACCGTCGCTGCAGGTGTCGGTCCAATTTCTCGCAGTCTTTGAGTAAAGGCCGCAAGCGCATGCTGGGCCTCACTGCACGCTCGTACTAGTTGTCTCCGGTGGATATCTCTTTTCACCTCTCGAAGAAGTTCTTCAAGGTACTCTCGCGCATCCTCAACCATTGCCACTGCGGCCCGATAGTAGGGCCCGGGGATGGTGCTCAAATTCTTGCCCGCTTGCCTCAACAAACCGTTCAGACCAGCAAGCCGTTCAGCAGTGCGATCGAAACGCTCTTGTCCGTCGGCGGCAGGCTTGTTCACGGCATGATCCACCCCAATACAACAGACCTTGAGATAAATGAGAGGATTATGACGCCAGGATTGGACCTCTTCCAACTCAATGAGCACGCCAGCCATGTTGTGCAGCAGAAACTGCCGATCAATTTCCTCTTCGAAATCCTGGGCCGCTCGTTGTTTTCGCAGTTGCTTCTGCAGGTCACGCACGGACGCCACCACCGCTCCAATTGCTTCCTGGCTCAATTCGTCCATACGGTCCAAAAACTGTACCGCTTCTTGGACACGGGGCAGAAAGTGGAATTCATCACTGGCGCACATTACCGGAAAGGCTCTGGCGAGTAAGGCGAAGTACTCTTGAGCTATTCTACCTATCTCATTTGCGGGTCGCTCAGTCACCATTGTGATATCCCAAGTAGGTCAAATGACTAAAATGACTAAATTTTTAAATCCGAAACTGGGAACCCGCCCGAAGGGTGGGAGTCCGCAGGACAAATCCGAAATTCATCAATGCCTTAGTTCTTAAATCTATCTCAGATTGAGGTCGGAGGGTATCTCCCAGTCGTCGCCGAGAAACAGCGGGAGCTCAGCGATGCAGATCGGACCCACCCTTACCTTCCACCCCGTCTGCCTCGCCAGTGGCTCCTGTAACGAGGAGGCGAATCCTGGAAGGACCATCTCTCGCCTCGCCTTACCTTGGTTCAACGGTGATTTTTCCAGGAGGGCAACTATCTTGTCTGCTTTCAATGACTGGTAAATCATGGCCATATCAACGGTATCTCCGCGGCAATCAACAAAGAGCAGCCAAAAGGGACTAAGGGTGTAGGCCATAATGGAGGTAAGTACTTCTTGGGTAAACTCGCTGTTGCCTGAAACGATTAGCAGGCTACGTTCGTTAGCCTGGTTAATCTCCGTCAGCCCTGTAGGGGCTGGGCGTGGTAGCTCCAGGGCAGGGACTTGGGGAAGAAATTGGTCGGCAGTCATGGCCAGATAAAAAGCCCGTATCTGGTTGCCCTCTAGAGAGGGGCAGTTCTCCGGCGTCCGGGTTCCATTTTTCATTTGCTTTACGAAAGCAGCACAAGAAGCCTCTCCGCACTCTTTACAGTCAGTCCTCGGGAGATATTGAAGAAAATCGATTTTATTCAGGTAGAGGTCAGCTGTAATCATGGATTCACTGGGGTTAATCTGGCGTGACGTAGGTTGATTCTCTGAAAGGGGGAAAAGGCACGCTAGATTATAGGGAAGGGATATGAGCAATAACTGCTGGGAGTGCTTTCAGGCGGAGTTAGACTACGCTTCCTGGCAGTAACGGACAAAGTTATCGAGCCTGAAAACATCCGACCGGCTGAGTTCGATCCACTTCAACCCCACGCCTTGATCGCCACAAGGTTCGTGCTTGGAGCATATCCAGACGACTTCAGCCCGGGAAACAACCGAGCCATGATATTGGGGTAGATGAACGTTGATTTGCACCCGATCACCCACGTGCATACTTTCACCGGTGTGAACAAAAACTCCAACAGGGCTTATATTTTTGGCCTTTCCTTTGGCACCACCACGATCGCCTATCAGACAGTACTGTGTATTGATGCTTGCGCGCGGAAACCGTCTTTCTTCTTTCATAGGGAGCTGCCTCCGGAGTGTTCTATTTGTCAATTCTATATCACAAAGACAAGAAATTGTATAGTGAAATTAGTCACTCCCCCGTAGTCAGCGGTTATGATTCAGCTGTAATCAAGTCGTCGAGAATATGAACAGCAGAACCGCAGAATATCGAAGTGAAAAACAATGTCTTACTCCTTTCAAAAACTTCTGCTGTTCGAAATTCCTTGTTCGATATTGTCCTTCGGACTCCCCACCCTGCGGGCGGGTCCCCAGTTTCGATATTCAAATAAGGTAAGTCTGTGTCTTGACGATTGTTTATGCTAAAATATTGCGGTCTTTTCTATACTGGGTTCATCTCGGAGGTAACGTATGAAGGTTCGGAAGTTGGTCATTGTAGGGGGTGTGGCCGGAGGTGCTTCAGCCGCAGCCAAGGCTAGGCGCTGTAGTGAGGAGGTGGAGATCATTATGTACGAAAAGGGGCCTGATATCTCTTACGCTAATTGTGGCCTCCCTTACTATCTTTCCGGCGTTATCAAGAAGCGGGAAGATTTGCTCATCACCTCTGCCGAGTTCTTCCGCCGCCGCTTCCAGGTGGATGCCCGAACCAGTAGCGAGGTCATTCAGATTGACCGCGATAGCAAAAAAGTGATTGTGAAAAATCTCAATACGGGGCAGATGGAAGAAGAATCCTATGATCGTTTGATCTTGGCCCCCGGCTCTCACCCCATAGTGCCGCCGCTACCCGGTATGGATCTTCCCTTCGTTTTTTCCTTGAAAACTCTTGAAGATACCGCCCGCATATTCAGCTACCTCCAGAACAAAAATCCCCGCAGGGCCGTGGTAGTGGGCGGCGGCCTTATAGGTATTGAAGCTGTCGAGAATCTTGCTCTAAAAGGACTCGAAACCACCGTAGTGGAACTCGCCCCGCAGGTACTCACCTTCTTGGATTGGGAAATGGCTGAGAAGGTCCGCTGGCACATGCATCAAAAAGGCATAAACCTCTGTCTTTCAGAAGGTTTACAGTCAGTAGAGGAGCAGAACGGCCAAGGGTTAGTGCGAACCGACAAAGGTGGAGAAATCCCCGCTGACCTGGTTCTGGTGGCGATTGGCATCAGGCCCAACGTTGATCTTGCCCTGAATGCGGACCTGGAACTAGGTGTCACCGGCGGGATCAAGGTCAACGAGTTCATGCAGACCAGTGACCCTGATATCTTTGCTGCAGGTGATTGTATCGAAACCATGAACGTGGTGACCGGCAAGCCGGTACTTACGCCCATGGGCTCAGCGGCGAACAAAGAAGGACGCGCCGCCGGGGCCAACGCCCTTGGTCGCCGCATTGCAGTCAAAGGTTTTACCGGTACCATCATCGTCAAGATCTTCGACCTGACCGTGGCAAAGACCGGCCTATCTGAAAGGGAAGCAATAGCGGAAGGCTACTCACCTCTGGCCCTTTATGTGCAACCTGGTCACCACGCCGGCTACTATCCAGGATCCAAGCCCCTCAGTATTAAGACAGTGACAGAACGAGGGAGCGGTAGACTCCTTGGGGCCCAAATTATTGGGGAGGAGGGAGTGGACAAACGTGTAGACGTTTTTGCCACCGCCATCTACCATCAAATGCGCATGGAGGATCTCCTCCAACTTGATCTGGCCTATGCCCCTCCCTACTCAGCGGCCCGGGATCCGGTGATAATTGCCGGGGCGGTGGGCCAGAATTATTATCAGGATGACTGGGATCCCATCAGCCCCCACGAACTGAAAGCGAAAATGGATGAGGGAGAATCCTTTGCGCTGGTGGATGTCCGCACCAGATTGGAATTGCAAAAGAGAGGACCCTTGCCAGGTGCCCTCCATATTCCCATAGATCTTCTGCGAAAGCAGTTGCAGAAACTGGATCCTGAGAAAGAAACCATTTTGTATTGTGCCCAGGGATTCCGCTCTTATTTGGGCAACCGAATCCTGGCCATGCGTGGCTTCAAACGTGTCCGGACTCTCTCGGGGGGCATGAACAACTGGATGTATGAGGGGGAATCAGCCGCTGCCCAGTCGGCTGATTGATGGGTAACCCCCAGCATCAGGCGCGGGCACGCTGGGTTTAACCCTAACGTTGCATACCCAAACCGGTAAAAATCGCTCCGCTCGCATGATAGCGCGCCATCTGCGACCGTGCTCGCCTCGGACAGAATCTCACGTACGGTCAAGTACTGTTCATCCTGTCCCAGCCTGCGCGCGCCCACATTTGGCGCACTCTGACGTGTTTTTCCTCGGCGTGGGTATGCAACGTTAGGGTTTATTCTCCAACCTCATGCGCATGAAATTCTTTGACTTTTTTCACTTGATTTTTCCCAAAGCCATGTATTAAATTCGCGTTGATAATCGCCGGTTTCTCAAAGTGGGTCGATCTCGCTTCAAAGGATTGCTTCCTGGGCCAAAGCGGCGACCTGAGGTCTGGGTTAATCTTGAAAAAGGAGGTCAACGTTTTGGCAAACGGTATTGTAAAGTGGTTTAATGACAGGAAAGGCTTTGGATTTATCCAGCAGGAAAATGGTGAGGACATATTCGTTCACTACTCTTCTATCAACATGCCTGGCTACAAATCTCTCGCAGAAGGCGAGCAGGTGACCTTTGAGGTGGAAGAGGGCGACCGGGGGCCTGTGGCCAAAAACGTTCAAAAACTCTAATTCGGAGGACAAAGGGATATTGACTCGGAGGTGAAATGATGCATAAGCAATGGGCCTGGGGTATCATCTTTATCTGGTTAGCCCTCACCGTGACTGGCTGCGCCGCTGTGGAGGTTTATTCAAGCAGCCCAGCAGTGCAAAAGATGAGTAATGACTATTTCAATGTCGAGCTTGAACCCCAACTTCAAGAAGGCCAAAACTTTTTTACCTCTTTTCGTTTTGTCTTTACCAATAAAACTAAGAAAGATTTGCATGTTGACTGGGAAAACACCTTTTACCTCTTAAATGGCCGCAGAGGTGGCCGCTTCCTCTGGGAAGGTGTTGACTGGGAGGCGTTGAAGAAAATCAGAAAAGAGCCTCTCGTCCCGGTCGCCGCAGGTGATACTGTTACAGCAGTGATCTTTCCTAAGAGCTTGGTTGGCAGATCGAAAATTGGGACAACAACAGGTCTTAAGTACACGCGAGGCGCACTACCAGCCGGGGAAAACGGCATGTTTCTCGTCGTCAGACAGAATGGGAGAGAAATACGGGAAAAAATTATCGTCAAGATAGAAGCTCAAGAGGGTTGAATGTACCCTAACGTTGCAAACCTCCACCGGCCAAAAGCGCTATGCTCGCGCCAGTGTACGCCATCTGCGACCGTGCTCGCCTCGGCCAGGACATCACGTACGGTGAAGTACGCTTCGACCTGGCCGAGACTGTGCGCAGCCACGTCTGACGCACTCTGACGCGTTTTTCCTCGATACAGATCTGCAACGTTAGGGTATAGTCTCAACAGAACGCACGGAGTCATAGTCCGGGACCATGCTTAGCTGTTGACAAATACACCAGATTTGAGTAGCCTACTTTCCCTTAATAGCCTATGTTTCTGCTGAGATAGCAGCACCACATACACGAAGTTTGCATTTTTGAAGGTCTATATTGCGGATATGAAACGAAAACTCACCATCAACTTTGGCAAGCTCTTCGGCATTCTGCTGTACGTGCTGGCTGTAAATCAAAGGCGGCTCGTCCTTCGCAACCTACGTTTCTGTTATTCTGAGTGGCACGACGATCAGATTAAGAAGCTCGCCAGACGTGTTTTTAAGAACTTCGGGATCACCTTTATTGAAGTATGTCAATCCGCATTCATGTCTTGGGATGAACTCTCAACTAGATATAGAGTGATTGGTGAGGACATTCTCATAAATGCTCTGACGGCTAACAAGGGTATCCTGATCATCACAGCCCACATGGGGAACTGGGAAGTTGCCCAGCATTATATGCATAACTTCGAAAAGCCCCTCTCTGTGGTTGCTACCAAGATGAAGCAGGCTTGGGCGAATCGGCTGTTGGATCATTTGCGGTCCCGTTTTGGCCATACTGTCATCGATAAGAAAGGCGGGTTGCAGAGCATAATGCAAGCCCTTCGCAGAGGGGAAATAGTTGCCTTGCTGATAGACCAAAGCAGACGCAAACAAGGGATCGAAGTTACCTTCTTCGGCCGTGAGGCAACTGCAACCCCTGCCGCTGCCCTGCTGGCGATGCGATGCAAGAGTACGGTTTTACCAATGTTTTGTGTCCGTGATCCTGACGGCCAGCTGACCATTCATGTGAAACCACCTCTGGAAACGATACGGACAGGCAACTTGCGGAGCGATCTACAAACCAACACCCAAAGTATGATGAATGCGGTGGAAGAAATGGTCAGGGAATATCCAGATCAGTGGTTTTGGACCTTGAAACCGTGGAAGGTCGCCTACCCACATCTCTATTCGGAGTGGGAGGAGCGACGACGAAAGCGCAAAATAAGAAAGAAGCGACGGCCCGCATCGCCAAAGACGAGCTCAGCCGTCACCCACCGGTAGCCCAGGAACGTTCTGCTCTTTCCCGGGCCACGTCTTTTTGCAAAAATTCGCACTCCTCGCGGTCGAACTCCCAGCAGCATTTAGGCTTGATCTCATAAATGGCGCAGAAAAACTTGGCGGTAGCGAAGTATTCGAAGAGAAAAGGACAGAAACGCTGATACTCACAGCCGTCACCCCGAAAATATACGTACCAGAGGCTGGGAGGTTTAGAAC
>JAUWKY010000344.1 GCA_030613915.1 Syntrophobacterales bacterium | reverse complement strand
GTTGCCACATTGCCGGCCATGAGGCATGCTTCTTTGCCTAACATATCCCTGATGTTCTTGAGAGTCTTACCGACATATTTTGCATGCGCATGTGCCACATCGACACAGAACAGATTGGCACCAGCACCTTTCAAGGCCTCTGCCCTTTCCAAGTCCTCAGCGGCACAACCAATAGACACAAATGCACCATATTCACACTTTTTATAGATCTCCACGTTCTTGTCTACTGACATGAAACGATGCAATACACCGATGCCACCCTTTGCCCCTATGAAATTGACCATTTCTGCTTCAGTGATCGTATCCATGTTGGCGGTCATAAGGGGGAGGTCCAAAGACAGCTTTCCTGTTCTGTCTTGCACCGAAATATCAACGACTTTTCTGGACTCCCAATGATTGTAAGAAGGAACTAAAAGAACATCATCATACGTGATTGCCTCATTCATGACTCCACCTCACTGAGTTTGGCGAATTTTGATATTGGGATAAGCTATCAGGAGGTGAGGACAGCTGTCAAGAAATCGACCGCAATGGCTGGCTGTTTCTCATCACACTTAGTGCTGTGATTGAATAAGGTCGGCGATCAGCTTCGGGCTCAACTGGTGGAGTGAATTGACCACCAGATGCGCCTGAGTAAACCTGTCAGCTGGGGCGGTACCCAACAAAGCGATGGCAGTCATGCCACCTGTAACGGCCGCTGCTATTCCCACCGGCGCATCTTCGATTACAGCACAATGAGATGGCTCTAGGCCCATTCGCTGGGCTGCAAGGAGAAAAACCCGAGGATCTGGTTTGCCCCGGGTCACGTCACTTCCAGTGACAATGGCGCTGAAGGCCTGCCTACGGTCCAGTCTCTCCAAAGTCATCTCTACGTTTGCGAGCGGAGCAGAGGAGCCCACGGCGAGCACCAATCCCGCCTCCACCAAACCGTCGATGAGTTGGACTGCGCCGTCCATGGCAGGTAAGTTCCGTTGCAAAGATTCGCGGTACAGAGCTTGTTTTCGGCGGTGAATCGAGACGACCTGCTGCTCAGGGAATTCTGGGCCCCAAACCTGGCGAGCAATCTCCCGGCCTCTGCGTCCGAACAGTGAACGGAATTCGGACTCAGTTATTACGATGCCATCCTCTGCCGCCAGGGACATCCAGCACTGAAAGTGCATCTGATAGGAATCCAACAGTACCCCGTCAACATCGAAAATCACGCCCAGCCGTGCTTCTGTGATGTACGACATTCTTTAGACTCTCGTCAGGGAATCTCGCAGTGTCTCGATCTCAGCTCGTTCCCGGTTCCGCTGCCGCTCATAGTTAGGGTGTGGCCTGAATGGACGGATGCAGTCATCCAGCTGCTCGCCCAGGATCCGTATTCGATCAGGCGTCCCTTAGCAACTTCGATTACTAATCTTTAGAACATTCTACGCAGCGGCCATGCTCGTCAACACATTCGCTGCAGTGGAGTATATTACAAACCCGGCATTCGGTCATAATATCACCTGCATGGGATTCATGGCCTTTATCGCAGGCAGCGCATACAAATTCAGGATCTGCCATTTTCATACCTCCCTCGGTTACTGCTACTAGTTTCACCTGTGAAGAATCTCCAGATTAATTTCCCAAATATAAGGGTGAAACCCACATTGTCAACAGAGTTCTCCCTGACTCGTGTCGCCACTTGTGATCTGGTAGCTCCTAGAAATTGAAACGAAAAGAGACGAGAAAACACATAGTGGTTTATCAGTGTGGTGGGGTTTGAAACTACGAGAAGCGTTGAGACGGTTTTAAGCTCTTATACTCTTGTAGTAGTTTATGAGCCCGTTGGTGGAGGAGTCGTGAGAAAATACCGGCTCGTCCCCTTGGAGTTCGTTCTCAATGGTTTTGGCCAACTGTTTGCCCAACTCCACACCCATCTGGTCAAAAGAGTTTATATTCCAGATGACTCCCTGGGTAAATATTTTGTGCTCATAGAGAGCAATGAGGGAGCCCAGGGTTTCAGGCGTGAGCTCTTTGAACAACAAAGAGTTGGAAGGTCTGTTCCCCTCGAAAGTCTTGGCGGGAATAAGGTTCTCCAGCTCCTCCCCCGAAAGTCCCGAGCCTTCCAGTTCGGTCCTGACCTCCTCTTTGGTCTTGCCCTGCATCAAGGCCTCGGTCTGAGCCAAAAAGTTCGAGATAAGAATGTCGTGGTGGTTTCCCAGGGAGTTAAGACTTCTGGCAGGAGCCAGAAAATCACAAGGGATCAGCTTGGTGCCCTGATGGATAAGCTGATAGAAAGCGTGCTGGCCGTTGGTGCCCGGCTCACCCCAAATTATCGGCCCAGTGGAATAATCTGTCCTCTCACCATCCCTGGTCACGCTTTTGCCGTTACTCTCCATGTCACCCTGCTGGAAGTAGGCCGGGAAGCGGTACATATACTGATCGTAGGGCAGGATGGCATGGGTCTCAGCACCAAAGAAATTATTGTACCAGATACCGAGTAGTCCCATAATAACCGGAATGTTTTCCTCAAAGGGAGCTGCCCGGAAGTGCTCGTCAACCTTGTGGGCCCCGCTCAAAAGTTCTTCAAAGCGGCCCATGCCGATCGCCAGGACAATGGATAGACCAATGGCCGACCACAGAGAGTAACGGCCCCCCCCCCCAAACCCAAATTCGAAAATAATTGGCCGGGGGAGAACCCATTTGGGCCCCAGGGGAGTGGTTTTGGGCCCGGGCCCCCGGTGGCTTGCCCCCGGCGCCCGATTGTTTG
>JAUWKY010000211.1 GCA_030613915.1 Syntrophobacterales bacterium | reverse complement strand
ACAAAGATCCTCGAGGAATCGACGCCTCGTGGGAACCATAATCAGCTGGCAGGAGGCAGCTGGCAGCCCTTCGACAGGACCTGTCGACGAGCTCAGGTCGAGTCGCTCAGGGCTAGCAGGCAGGGGGCAGCTGGCAGTGATAACTGGGCACTAGTAAATTGGTACTGTGTATAAACCTTGAAGATAATATTTGATAAAATTTAGCCTTCATGCTATTTTTCAGCCGATTCTAGCTTCACTTTTTCCACAAACCCTGAAGGGAGTTTAGTCCGTGATTTTGGATCCTATATTGGGCTGGTTCTCCAGTGATCTGGCCATTGATCTGGGTACGGCCAATACCCTGGTTTACGTCAAGGGCAAGGGCATCGTACTGAGTGAGCCCTCTGTTGTGGCGGTACGCAAAGACGGCCGGGGTAGCAACAAGGTTCTTGCCGTGGGCAAAGAAGCAAAGATGATGCTGGGTCGTACTCCCGGCAACATCGTAGCCATTCGACCCATGAAAGATGGGGTCATAGCCGACTTTGAGATAACCGAAACCATGCTCCGGCATTTCATCAGAAAAGTGCATAACCGCCGTTCCCTGATCAGGCCTCGCATTATCGTCTGCGTGCCCTCGGGAATCACGCAGGTGGAAAAACGCGCAGTGCGCGAGTCTGCAGAATCAGCTGGTGCCAGGGAGGTTTTTCTCATCGAAGAGCCCATGGCTGCAGCCATCGGTGCGGGACTCCCCATCACTGAGCCGACCAGCAACATGGTACTAGATATTGGGGGTGGTACCACTGAGGTGGCGGTGATTTCTCTTGCTGGTATCGTTTACAGCAAGTCGGTGAGAGTGGGGGGAGATAAGATGGATGAAGCCATCCTCCAGCAGATCAAGCGGAAATACAACCTGCTCATCGGTGAGCGAACGGCGGAACTCATAAAGACCACCATCGGCAATGCCTTCGCTGGGGATCAAGTTAATAAGATGCAGGTTAAGGGACGGGATCTCGTCTCAGGAATACCGAAGATCCTAGAGATTGACTCAGATGAGGTGCGTGAGTCCATAACAGAACAGATCGACACCATTCTAGAGACGGTAAAGATGGCCCTCGAGCAGCCCCCGCCGGAGCTCGCCGCCGACATCGTGGATAGGGGCATTGTCCTTACCGGCGGCGGAGCGCTTCTACAAAATCTGGATATGCTTCTCCGTGAAGAAACAGGACTTCCCATCACCATCACCGAGGATCCCCTGTCCACGGTAGTACTGGGATCCGGAAAGGCCCTCGATAGTCTTGATATTCTCAGGGAGATCATGATATAGGCCACTCCCGTGGATAGAACGAATACACGTGGAGAATGATCCCGGTCTCCACGTCAAGGACCAAGGTGCCGGTGATTAGTCAAACACGGAAACTTCTTATCCCCATCCTCATTTTTCTCCTTGCCCTCAGCCTTATTTCCGCGAATCTCCATAGTGGTGAGAACATGAGCTTCTTTGAATCCCTGGTGGTGGGAATCACTTCGCCGGTACAGAAGGTGGTTCGCGGGATCTTTGGGGGGATAGGTAACGTTTGGCGCGGCTATTTTTACCTGGTGGGAACGCAAAAAGAAAATGAGGAGTTGAAGCGAGAGCTGCAAAAACTCAAGCTGCAAGTGAACCGCTATCGTGAAGCAGATCTCGCCAATCAACGCTTACGGGCGTTACTCAACTTCAAGAAATCTATTGCCACTCCGCTTTTGCCTGCAGAGTTGGTGGCCTTCGACCCCTCGGGATGGTTTCAAACGATTCTCATCGATAAAGGCAGGAGTGATGGGGTGGCACAGGATATGGCGGTAGTTAGCGCCGAGGGATTAATGGGAAGGGTCATTGGGGTCAGCAGCCACCATGCCAAGGTGCTCCTTATCCTGGACGCCAACAGTGCGGTGGACGCCCTCATTCAGCGCTCCCGGGTCCGAGGTGTCTTGGTGGGTTTGGGAGGTGACCTCTGTCTGCTTAAATATGTGCAGAGGAATGAGGATGTGCAGGTGGGCGACCAGGTGATATCCTCGGGCATGGGCGGTGTGTTTCCCAAAGGGCTTCTTCTCGGGACTGTCCAGGAAGTGATCCGTGGTAGCTCGGGCCTGTTTCAGCGAGTGGAAGTGGAGCCTGCCGCGAACTTCAACAGGCTGGAAGAAGTGATGGTGGTCATTCAGCCCCCACCCGAAGAGCCGAGCCTGACAGGCTCGAGGAAACGGCAGGAGTGATGCGGACCTTTTTTCTATACCTCGTACTCATTCTCGGAGCTTACCTCTGCCAAACAGTTCTCTACCCAATTTTTGTCGTTCCTGAACTCCGGGTGGATCTGTTCCTGGTACTGCTGCTCCATTTCAGTTTTTTTTATGAAAGATCCAAGGCACTGGTAATGGCGCTTTTCCTGGGGCTGCTGATGGACGTGGGCTTGCCGCTGCAAGGCTGGGTGCACCCGTTGATTTATCTTGGTCTTGCCCTGCTGGCATCGATGCTGTGGCAGAATTTAAACCTCCACAGCAGGAGATATCAGGCATTTTTTCTCGGCCTATGCACATTACTTGAAGGTCTTGGTATAAGGACAATCTTGGTGCTGCAAGATGCGGGATTTGCCGAAACTTCACATTTCCTTATAGTTTTGGCGGGCCGCACGATTACAATCGCTCTGGTTGGGCCCCTGCTTTTGGCCGGATTGGAGCGACTTGACCAGTGGTTCTCAAGTTTGGGTGTTTTTCGGGAGTCTCAGGAAGCATGATGGGTTTCGGACCGCTCAATTCATCGTCTGGCAATGGAGACAGATTGCGTTTCCAGGTAGCGGTCTATCTGGTGGTCTCAGTATTTGTTGTCTTGCTGTTACGTATCTGGTTCCTGCAGATAATACGCGGGGAAACATACCGCGACCTTTCAGAAAACAATCGGATTCGCCTTGAAGATATCGCGCCAACCCGGGGCATTATCTATGACCGTCATGGCCGTATTCTCGTTGACAACCGCCCTGCATTTAAACTGGCCATCGTTCGAGCAGATGTCGGTGATCTTAAGCAAACCCTCAATAAGCTGAGCCGGTTCCTGGATATTGAACAGGACCAGCTTGAGGAGAAGGTTCGAAATGCGCCCAAAGGGGCACCATTTCGTCCAATATTGCTGAACCGGGACATGAACCGGGATCAGGTCGCGGCGGTGGAGACCCACCGATTTAATCTGTCTGGAGTAATGGTTCAGATTCAGCCAAGGCGCAGCTACGAAAGGCCTTCCCTCGCGGCCCACCTCATAGGCTATTTAGGAGAGATTGGAGAGGCGCAACTGAAGAAAAGACAGAACCAGGGTTACAAGCTTGGCGACTATTTGGGCAGGTACGGCGTGGAAATGGAATGGGAGGTGGAGCTAAAAGGCCAGCGGGGTGGACGACAGGTCGAGGCAGATGCAGCCGGGCGCCAACTACAGATCCTGCGAGAAATCCCTCCCCAACCTGGACACAATTTGGTCCTTACTTTGGACACGCAGTTGCAGCTCGAAGCAGAACGTGCACTGGAAGGCAAAGCCGGTGCTATTGTCGCTATGGATCCAAACACTGGGGATATTCTCGCAATGGCCAGCAGCCCTGCCTTCGATCAAAACCAGTTTGTCCGCGGATTCACACCAGGTGAGTGGCAGGCTATTGTGGACCATCCTCGGCACCCCCTGGAGAATAAGGCCATTCAAGGACAGTACCCACTGGGTTCTATTTTTAAGCCGGTGGTGGTGGCCGCAGCCTTGGCAGAGGGAGTAATTGAGCCGGAAACCAAGTTGACATGCAATGGCGAGTATCGGTTGGGAAACCAACTCTATCGTTGTTGGAAAAAGAGGGGGCATGGCGAAATTGCGCTCTACCAGGCTGTGGTGCAATCGTGTGACATCTATTTTTATCAGCTAGGGCAGAGACTCGGGGTCGAGCGCATGGCTGATTACGCTCGACGTTTCAGGCTCGGCAGCCGTACTTTGGTGCGACTAAACAACGAGGCAGGGGGATTGGTTCCAACTGCCCGATGGAAGTTACGCCGTTTCGGAGTTCCCTGGCAGAAGGGTGAAGATTTAGTCACGGCCATCGGCCAGGGCTTTTTGCTTGCCACCCCCATTCAGATGGGTGTTTTCTATGCTGCCATTGCCAACGGCGGTGTGCTGGTGAAGCCGCGCGTGGTTATGCGAGTCGAAGACGCCGATGGCCGGGTTGTGAAGAAGGTGCAACCTGAGGCAGTCGGGAAGCTAGATTTGAGCCCCAGTGTGATCGCCTTTCTCCAACGAGCTTTGGAAGGAGCGGTCCAGGAACCGAAGGGTACGGGGCGGGCTGCGCTGTTGCGGGGCAAGTTGCGTGGGCTAAGGGTGGCCGGGAAAACTGGTACAGCTCAAGTGATTCGTATGGCCGAAGACGATGAAGAGGAGGGCGAAAGCCAGGTGCCCTACAAGTTTAGGGATCACGCCTGGTTTGTGGCCTATGCTCCGGCGGAAGCGCCCGAAATTGTGGTTACAGTATTGGTGGAACACGGTGGCCACGGTGGTTCTGCAGCGGCACCATTGGCCCGCCAGGTGATGGAAACGTATTTCAAGAACAGACCTCCGGTGCAGGAAGCGAAGCTGGAAGGCGAAAGTGGACAGAACAGAGCTGGAGTAATGGAGTAGTGGAGCACTGCAAAATATCAAATTCCAAGCACCAAATCTTAGAGATTTAGGTGTCAGGTGTCGGGTGTCAGGATAAAGAAAAAATACAAACTGAAACCTGAAACCTGTCGAAGATCCCGTCTGAAGCGAAGCGGCAGCGGGG
>JAUWKY010000014.1 GCA_030613915.1 Syntrophobacterales bacterium | reverse complement strand
CCGGGAGGACGGTCATATCTGCGGTCGCAGTCACGCCGGGGCGTGATGAAACATCCGGGCTAATAAAACGAAAGTATTTCATAGAACCCGGAATCCAGCAAGACGAAGGAGGAAGTGAAATTGACTGAGTTGGCCGCGACGGGTCATGGGGGAGGCTATTAGCCTACTGCGGGTGATTTACAAATGAAAAGTGCATCTGCTTAGCTCTGTCTAGATGGAGCTTGGGGGCTGGGATATTCCCGCAGCGGCGTATATTGCCAGCCTATGCCAATTTCAATAGATCAGCCTACCCAGGCAATATGGCAGAGGCTGGCAATATCCGCAGCTCGGGCTGCCATCTACTTCGGCCCGAAGCACCACCGCCCGGCAAGGACAGCAGACCGAGCGTAAGCGGAGGGAATGTCCCAGCCCTCGAGCGGTAAGGTTGACTAGCCAGCAATTGGCGAAGCTGAAAAGCTCATGAGAACAATTGTGGCTAGGAGCTGGCGTTCAGCAGAGTAAGCAAGTCTTTCCAGTTGGCAATCCTTGGCACCGCTGGATCCGGGGCGTCATCCCCTGGTCCGAGCATTCCAGGGGCAGGCGAAATATTGTTGTCCCGCACATAGGTGGTCCAGATGGGCTGCAGACCCGCCCTTAAGGCGCCTGCCACATCCGCCTCCGGGTCATCTCCCACAAAGGCAATGTGGTCTTTCTCCACCCCCAACTGGAGTATAAGCTCCCTGAAGACTGACTGCTGGGGCTTGCGATACCCCAGATCCCCTGAAATGAGCACCACCTCAAAGAAAGGTTCCAGCTCGAGTTGGGTTATCAGATTCCTGGCAGCGGGGGGATGAGTGAAATTGGAGAGTAGCCCGATACGGTAACGGTCTCGGAGAGTGGCAAGCATTTCCCTGGTTCCAGGAATGATCGTGGCATGTTGAATAAAGGCCGAGAAATAGACGTCAACGGCGTCTGAGATATGGGGATCGTCCGGCGAAACGTCATGACCTAGTTTGGCTAGAGCGGTGCTGATCCAAAACCTGTTGTGACTTTCCCTCCCATCTCGCTTGGTCTGTTCTAAGAAGTTCAGCACCGCCTCACTGTGCGCCTTCACAAATTGGCCGTGGTCAATGGCGAAGCCGTTTTCCTTAAGACTGCCGGTGAGCCTTGTCAGGGCATCCTTCAGTGCAAGGAGGTCCATGGTAATAAGAGTATTGAAGAGGTCAAAGCCAACGGCCTTTATATGCTCCATCACGGTTCCTCTCCTTCCATCATCATATCCTTATCCACATCCCAAACCCAGAAGTCAGGAGCCAGAATTCAGAATCCAGAAAAAAAGGAAGAAAACATTTGTCTTGAACTACTGACTACTCTATTTTTTCTCTATGCCCTATGCCCTATGCCTTTTTTCAAATTCGCAATCCGAAATCCCACATCTCCCTTCGCCGAACATAGTTGCGGAAACATTTAAAAAATGCAACCCATACCTTATTTATACTCTGGTTCGTTTATAGAATCCCAAACTCCAAGCATCAAATCTCAGTATTTTAGGTGTCGGGTGGCAATGTTGAGGATTCAGGTGTCAGGTGTCAGCTGTCAGGAAAAGAAACATAGTAACTGAACCCTGTTGGAGCGCAGCGGAAATCCCGTCTGAAGCGAAGCTGCAACGGGGAACACTGCTTGCCGCGCCGAAGCGCTTGAGGCGAAGGCGGGAACACTGAAACCTCCATCACAGCCATTCACTCTGACCGAGTCTAAAGGACCAGGTCTTCGATGTTGAATAACTGGTCAGTTTGACATTCTAGGCCGGTTCAAGCTATTCTGCCTGCGCATGTGTCGTAATTGCAAATCCAGGTGGAAAAAGAGCCAACTACAACACATCTCGATAGTGAAATCGTAAGCAATAAATTGCCTTCTGGAGAGAAGGGAGTACAGGCATGGCAAACGTAGATGCGGACAACATATTAGGCCTCATTGATTCAAATAAAGGAGAGATAATCTGCAAAGATTGTTTAACCGAAGAGGAATTGTCGCACATTGCGGAGGAAGAGGCTATAACCCAGGATAAGATCCTGAAGGACGACAGTTATCTGTGCAATCGTTGTAACAAGAAACTCTAACCCCATTTTTCCCCACCCGGACAGTCTGTACACCTCATTGTTACCAGTAAAGAATCAGGACCCAAAGGACCCGGCTCTGGACTGCCCCCTGAGGGGGCTTCCATACTCTTTCCCCCTTGCGGCAGTCTGCTGGAGTGGTGGAGTAAGAGACACTTATGAAATCCCAAATTTCAAGCACCAAATCACAAACAAATCTCAAATTCCAATATTCAATGACCAAAACACAAAACAGGTTTGGAATTTCGAATTTTGGTCATTGTGATTTGTTTGATATTTGTTATTTGTTATTTGTTATTTCTATTCCTCCTGTACTCCAAAACAGCTCGCCACCTGTACCGGCAAAGGTATTGAACTCTGACCTAGCCCTAAGGATCAGATTTTCGATGTTGAATAGAAAGCCCCCGTTGGCCGATCAAGCAGCCAGAGGGGGCTCGTATAGACAAGGAGGTTTCGACCTTGTTCTATGTGAAAATCTAACCATTCATATATCAATGGGCAAGGCTGAGAGCCATTTTCGAGATCTTGGGATTATTCGTTCTTCATGCCGTTGCACAAATACTCGTCAGAGATTGCCACTCTGCCACAGTTGAAACATATATACTTGGGGTCTCTTGTTAACTCCTTGATCTTGTCGAAATCACCGCAACTCGCCAGAACACAAATATGACCTGAATGGTCTCCACGACAGACTTGTTCAGCCATTATTCCACCTCAAATGTTCAGCAATGAAGTGCATTACTCATTTCTGGATGTCCCGTACCACTCCTCAAATGTCTCGCCCCTGGTCTTGGCCTGACGTTCCAATTCTGACTGACAACGAACACAGAATAAAGCGAAGGGCATTAACTGCAACCTTTGCTCGTTGATTGGTTCTTCGCACTCCTCACAAAAACCATAATCACCATTTTCAATGCCGCCCAGAGCATCTTCAATCAACTGGAGCCTTTGCCTCAGCCGTTCACCAAGCAAGTGAGCATACTCGACGGCCATGTCTGCGGTCGCATAATCGCCCAAGTCTCCCGTATGGTCTTTCACCCGGGCGCGCTCAATTTGGACTCTCACCTCGTCGAGTATTTCCTGGCGCATGTCCTCAAGTGCCTTCCGCAATCGTTGTTTGCTCTTTTTTGATAAGGTCATTTCAATACTCTTACCGGCAGAGTGTTCAGTCCAGAGTTAATATGCAATTGATATTATTGACATTTCATATCTTCAAGCGAGATGACGCGTAATTATGATGTTTTTTTTGTTTTTGGTAAAGCAAAAAAGTTACACCAGATAAAATTTTTTTGGGGAGTTGGGGGGCTGCTGCGTAGTCAGTTCGTGAGTAAGTTTGGTTGGCCCTTACGAATCTGTGCACTTTGCAATGAACGTCTTTACTACCGTAAGACAGTTTGGCTTTCCCATCGAAGTCCGTACGGATTATTCACAGAAGATGGACCGTTATGCCTTTCTGATGATCGAATAGCAATGCATACTAATTGATATGAGGAGTGCGGTCACCTGAGAAGCGGTTCTAACTCTCGGAATTCAGAGAAGGATAATCGGTGTAGCCGGTTTCGTCCCCTCCATAAAAAGTTGCTAGATCGGGCTCGTTCAGAGGTCCGTTCTTCTTGAAACGCTCTGGAAGATCCGGGTTTGCCAGGAAGAGCCGGCCAAAAGAGACCAGGTCGGCGTCGCTCGCTTCTAGCACCCGTTCGGAACGATCCCTGTCATACCCGCCATTGGTCATATACGTCCCTTTAAAGGTTTTTTGGAGTTTCTTGGTTATGGGATTCAAAGCGCCGCAGAAATCTGCTGGGTTTGCAAGATCCATCTCCACCACGTGCAAATAGGCAAGGGGGAAGCGATTAAGTCCTTCCGCAACATGGCTGAAAATCGCCTCCGGATTGGAATCGTAGATGTCGTTGAAAGGATTTCCGGGGGAGATATGAACTCCAACGCGGCCCTGCCCTAAAACATTGACCACCTCTTTGGTTACTTCAAATAAAAAGCGGGCGCGATTTTCGATGGTGCCGCCGTACTGGTCCGTCCTCTGGTTCGTGCCATCGCGGAGAAACTGGTCCAGCAGGTACCCATTGGCCCCATGTATTTCAACACCATCGAAGTTAGCCGCGAGAGCATTTTCCGCTCCCTGCCTGAACTGATCAACAATCCCGGAAATCTCTTCTGTTTCCAGGGCTCGTGGGGTTACAAATGGGCTTGGGCCCTCGTAGGTCATCGCCTCACCTTCTGGCTTGATGGCTGAGGGAGCAACCGGCTGGGCGCCCTCCGGCTGCAACGATGGATGCGAAATGCGTCCACAGTGAAACAATTGGAGAAAGATCAACCCTTCACGTGAATGAACCAGATCGGTCACCATCCTCCAGCCGACAATTTGCTCGGGTGAGTAGATGCCGGGCATGTCCGGGTACCCCAACCCCTGGGGTGAAACTTGAGCGGCCTCGGTAATAATAAGGCCAGCTCCGGCTCGCTGCGCGTAGTAAAGTGCATTCATGGGCTGTGGGGAATTTCCTCTGCCGGCACGGTTGCGGGTCATGGGTGCCATGACCATTCGGTTTTTGAGTTTGTATGGACCCAAATCGTAGGAAGAAAAAAGCCTCATCTCATACTCCTTTTGCCTGTCCGGCCTTTCAGATCGAGTCGTCTCTGTGCATGTGCAGTGGGATATATTGGGCCCCATGATAATATGTCATTCGCTCTCCACTCAACCATTTCTTGCATCTTCTTGTCTTTATTTGAACTCATATGGTTTCTCGCTCGCTCCAGCTTGCCGGCAGCGCTTGCATATCTGTTTAATGATATATGAAGATGTGACCCCATCAGCTTGCAAAAAAAGAAGGGCAGGGTCATTTCTGACCCTGCCCTTTGGAAGGCTAAGTGTGGTCAGAGGGACTATGACGCCGGTGATCCTGGCCACACTATACAATACGCCAACTGTACTTTTTCATTACAGACAAGCGGAATTTCCGCCCGCCGATTGAGCCTCCGGCCCTCCTGACTCATGTCGGTTGTCAGGAGTCTGGTCTCACCATAACCAATGGTGTGCAACCGGTAGGCAGATATACCCTTGCTGAGAAAGTAGGAATAAACAGCATCGGCACGCCATTCGGAGAGTTTCCTGTTGTATTGTGGTGTGCCAATCTGGTCGGTGTATCCTTGGATCACCACTGTGAGTTCAGGACGATTTTTCAACAACTCTATGCTTCGGTCCAATGCCATTTTTCCTTCTGGCTTCAGATCGAAACTGTCGAAAGCAAAATAGACGGTCTCCAGGGTGATAGTCTCGAAAGCGGCAGCCTCTTCCATCATTGCAACCGCTTCGGTCTCTTGCAGCTCTACATCATAAAAGACGGCCCCGGCAAATTTATCCACTGCCGTTTGATCACCGGTCAGACTCCTGCCGTCGACATACATGCCGTCGCTCAAGCTACTAATTCCCTTGAGGGTCGTCATACCCTGCTCTTCATCAGCCAGGGAAATGGTGTAAAAGGATGTACCTGTATACTTTTCGTGCATTTTCTCTGCCGCTTTCAAGGCATCCTTACCCATATTCCCCACGCCGTCAGAGACAATAATAACTGCAGTCTCCCCCTCAGACAGATCCACCACCCGGTCTAGACGCAGAATTGCATCGCCTAGGGGTGTCCTGTTTCCAAATATTCTTCCTTCCTCTGGTAAGTTGTTAATCGTTTCTCTAAACATGCTCCGATCGTATTCCCTCGGCCCGATAATAGTCTTATCGGGAGTGAATACCTGTATTGCTCCGGTGTAACCGAGTTCCGGAATACGTTCATTCAAAGCATACACTATCCTCTTGGCCTTTCTCGCTTTGGCTTCCTCCTGGCCGTGGTCCTTTAGATACATGGAGCCGGATTGGTCCATCAGAATAATGAACTGGTCGACTTTGGGCACCAATGTGGCCTCTTCAACAAACATACTCTTGATTTCCGCAATTACCATATCCTCGGCGTCAGTTGACGCCTGGCCCATCAAGATGACCGTGGCCAAGACACCGAAAAAGACTGTCATTATATATTTAATCGAACCTTTCATGTTCGCTCTCCTTCGTTATTGTAAGTTCCGATGAAGTCAGATCGTGAACTTCACACGGATAATAACTGGATAGTCCTTGGCGGGCAACTTTAGGAAGTATTGATGTCTGGGTAAAAGGGGGCGCATCTTGCCACAATCAGAGTGCCAGGGCGTGATTGGCTGTTGCAGATCCGCAATCACTTCACTCACAGTGTCCGGCTCAACCCCATCCCCCGATCGAGGTGGCCTCGCGAAAGCCAGACCATTGACCAGATTAGCGAGATCTTTCCCATGGAAGACCTCACCCTGGCAGGCATCAGGCGGGGAGTTGAGTGGCTGAATTCCGGAGCGCCACCTAAGAAAGCCCTTCGACAAGCTCAGGGCAGGCGGGCAGTAGATACTAGGCACTAAATAAACTTTCTCTGCACTGGTTCGTTTCCATCCACAAATGTTCAAACGACAGACTCGAGTTTCAAGCAGTAGTTGCTAATGCCTTGCAGAAGTCAATCGTCCCTTGCGGACAACTGCAATGCTCGAAATTGTCCCTCGGGACCATATAAGGGGATTCACTGACCCATTTACAAGCAAGTTCATTTGCTTCTGCCTCTTTTTCGGTTTCAGTCTTCTCCGCAGCCTTATGGTCAAAATGGCCGAGAATGTAATGCGCTAATTGATGGAGAAGATAGCTCCAATATTTAGATATGGATTCACCATGCGGAAAAAGGAGAATCATCAAATGGTGCCCACCGAGATCAGACTTATCAAAGAAATGTCCAGGTTTATAATCAGATAAATAACAGGTAAAAAAAACACACTCACTGAGGACTTTCTTGGCTACATCAACAGGCAGCAAAGTAAGTCCAGTATAGAATATGTCATAGGTATGCGCATCAATTGAATGGGTATGATTCTGTAGTTTTCTCTCCGCCTCTACGTGTTGAATGATCTCTTGCAGGTGATCATACTTTTCCATTTTCCAGTTTTCGAGAAATTCTATTTTATCTTTTGAAAGCACTATCCTTCGTTCTGGCATTCCTTCTTCCCCCCAGCAAGTTTTTTCCCCCAGATTGACTTTCCTAACTATAAGTGTGCAGCCTCATGGTGGCAATGTGAAAAATAGGAGGGTGAATTGCATTTTCCCTTTGAATTCGCTAAAATAACTTTAACATTTGGAAAACTTAATAAAAAGTGTAAAGAGAGGGATGAATGCAATTTCTCGGCACCGACAAGTATTACCTCAATCCCGAACTAAAAGAGATCGTCAACATCTCCACTGCCATGGAAAAACCCTTGCTGGTCACCGGGGAGGCCGGAACCGGCAAGACTCAGTTGGCCTTCGAGATTGCCCGGGCACTGGACTTGACTCTGGAAGAGGCTCGCTGCAAATCCACCTTCAAGGGCGAGGAGCTTTGCTACGTTTATGACACGGTCTTGCGCCTCAACGATTCGCGTTTCGGCACCGAGGAGAGCGGTCGGGATGTAAACGACATTTGGGATTACCTGGGCTTCGGCCCTATCGGCCGCGCTTTTCTGGCAGAGGATCGACGCATCCTTTTGCTGGATGAGATCGACAAGACTGATTCGGACACCCAGGACAATCTGCTGGACGTGCTGGAAGACGCCTCCTTTATCATCCGCGAGATAAACCACAAGGTGAAGGCCAACCAAATGCCCATAACCATAATCACCAGCAACGCCAAAAGGGAGCTTTCAGATCCTTTCCTCCGCCGCTGTTACTGCCACCATATTCCCTTTCCCTCAATGGAAGAGATGACCGAGATTATCCGGTTGCACTACCCTGAGATTTCTGCTCCCCTTATGGATTCAGCCCTGGCCATCTTCTATCATTTGCGGCAGCAAGGCTTCGAGAAGCCGCCTGCTACCGCGGAACTGTTGGATTGGCTCGGTGCCCTACAGCTAGATGAGGCGAAACCGCCAATCACGCCTGACAAGATTCCTTTGCTCGGAACTCTCCTCAAGCGTACTCAAGACTTGCTGCAACACAAGGGCGTGGAGCGAAAAAACGTTTAGCGAGCACAAGAACGACAATCATGTTCCTTCCTTTCTTTTACCAACTGCGGGAGCAGGGTGTCCCCATCAGCCTCCGCCATGTGCTGGAATTCTACCAGGCCATGGAGAAGGGGCTTGCTCCTGACCTGGATCGACTCTTCATTCTTATGCGACTCATTTTCGTTAAGAAAGTTGAGCACTTCGACGGTTTCGAGCAGGCATTCGCAGCTTATTTCCTTGGGGCTGAGGGTGCGGAAATCCCAAAGTTCTCTCAGCAGGCCTGGGAAGAGAAAGCTTTTCGCCGCTGGCTTGAAGAAGAGATGGCCAAAGGCTCATTGCCGGATGACGCTTTGGAGCGGCTGTCGCTGCCTGAACTGCTCCAACGTTTCTGGGATGTGGTCATGGAGCAGAGAGGGAAACACCGAGGTGGTCATACCTGGGTTGGCACCGGAGGCACCTCAGCCTTCGGGCACTCCGGCGCTGATCGCGAAGGTATCAGGGTGCACGGCGACTCACTGCATGGCTCTGCCCTCAAGGTCATAGAGAGCCGCCGCTATGTCGATTATGCCACCAGCGCCACCCTTCGGGCCGAAAATCTCCGCCAGGTCCTCGCCGCCCTGAAGCACATGGCACCTGCAGGCCCCCTGACCGAACTGGATGTGGATGAGACCATTGATCGCTCCTGCAGAAACGGCGGGGAAATCGAACTGGTCTTTAAAAGAGAACTGAGAGATCGTATCCAGGTTATCGTCCTGATGGACAATGGCGGGGCTTCCATGCGACCTTATTTGGATCTGGTCAAACTGGTTTTCGGCCTCATGCGCGATCACTTCAAGGACTTAGATTATTATTATTTCCACAACTGCGTCTACGGCTGTGTCTATAGCGACCCGAAACGGCTCACCCCCTATCTTATACACCACCTGGTTCGACGTGACCCGGAAACCCGGGTAATCATTATAGGCGACGCCAACATGGCTCCGGCCGAGCTCATGCTCTCCAATGGTGCCATGGACTATTTTTCCAAGATCAGAGTGCCGGGGCGAGATTGGCTGTTGCAGATCCGAAATCACTTCACTCACAGTGTCTGGCTCAACCCCATCCCCCGATCAAGGTGGCCCCGCGAAAGCCAGACAATTGACCAGATTGGCGAAATCTTTCCCATGGAGGACCTCACCCTGGCAGGCATCAGGCGGGGAGTTGAGTGGCTGAATTCCGGCGCGCCACCCAAAAAAGCGAGCAGGCAGCAGTCAGCAGGCAGCTAACAGATTTAGTCATTTCGCATTGCGCATTTAGCATTTGTCATCTATATAAATAGAACTTATGACTTCTATCTTCAATTTGAAATGATAAATGCCTAATGTGAAATGTGTCTACTGCTTCCTGCCCGCTGCCTGCTGCTAGCTGCCTGCTGGTTTATCGGGCCAGCGAGAAATGGCGTCAAAATCCAGATCCCAGCTCCCGCCGGTTTTTTTTAACTGGTGAAAACCAGCGGCAGCAACCATGGCTGCGTTGTCAGTGCATAGCTCCGCTCTGGGCAACATCAACGGTAAACCCAGTCTGGCGACCTCCTCACGTAGACGCTCCCGAAGGCGGCTATTGGCCGCCACCCCACCAGCTACCACCACCTGACTTGCATCAAAGCGCTGAGCCGCAGCACAGGTTTTAACCACCAAAACATCAACCACCGCCTCCTGGAAGCTGGCGGCTATATCGGCAATTTGAACAGGGAGCTGTTTTACCGAGGCACCACTGTTTTCAGAAATCCCAATACCGTCACCCTGATTGGAATTCACATATTTTCGGACGAAATTGACTACCGCCGTCTTGATACCACTGAAGCTAAAATCCAGGGAGTCTTTCTCCAGCCAAGCCTTGGGAAAAGAAACGGCGCTGGGATTTCCACTGCGGGACAGCTCATCAATGACCACCCCGCCAGGGTAGCCAAGATCCAGAAACTTGGCCACCTTGTCAAAAGCCTCGCCGGCAGCATCATCACGGGTGCGGCCTACCAGTGTTATATCACTGTAATCTTTTACATAATATAGGTTGGTGTGACCTCCAGAGACCACGAGGGCGATGAGGGGAAAGGAGGGTGGTGATTCCTCCAAGAAAGCAGCCAAAATATGGCCCTCTAGATGATTTACGGCAACCAGTGGTTTACCGGTGGCATACGCCAGCCCTTTGGCCACTCCAATCCCCACGAGAAGTGAGCCCACCAGTCCTGGTCCCTGAGTAACGGCGATGGCATCAACACCGGACATGTCGAGATCCGCTCTCTGAAGCGCTTCGGAAACCACCGGGATAATCACCTTCACGTGCTGCCTTGAGGCCAACTCCGGCACCACACCCCCATAGGGGCGATGAATACCAATTTGAGAGGAAACCACGCTCGAGAGAATGCGGTGCCCATCTTCCACTACAGCTGCAGCAGTCTCATCACAGGAGCTTTCGATACCGAGTACTATCACGAGTCCTACCTCTCCAGTTTTTCTTTGTGCTGCACGGTTCTCAGTTGGCCGCGGAAGAGCAGGCAGCTGACAGCCGACAGCTGGCAGGTTGGAAATAATCTTACTCGTTTTTAGTTCAATTAACTAGTAAGGAAATTTTACATATTTGCTTTTATTACTGTTGATCTTTCTGCCCGCTGCCTACTGCGCATGCGCCAAATTCCTTGACTTCAATAACCCTCTCTTTTATTATGTCAAAAGTGACACAAGGGAACCCTCCACTTGGAGATCTGTTGAATCCGTAAGACAGCGCACGTTTAGCTCTTGGAAGCTAGCATGACCCTGCTCACCGATCGCTACCAAAGGTCTATTGACTACCTCCGGGTTTCCATTACCGACCACTGTAATCTCCGCTGTATCTACTGCACGCCATTGGGAGGCGCAGTCAAGCTTGATCATCAAGATATTCTCTCATATGAGGAGTTCCTCCGCCTTATTCAAGTAGCAGTGGACATGGGCATAACTAAGGTTCGACTCACGGGGGGAGAGCCACTGGTACGCAAAGGGGTCACTGACTTCTGTAGCCGCTTGACAGGACTCCCTGGCCTGCAAAGCCTCAGCCTTACAACCAACGGCATCCTGCTTGAGGAACTTGCCGAGGATCTTTACGGTGCCGGTATTCGCCGCGTCAATATCAGTCTCGACACACTCCAGCCGCAGAAATTTCTGCACATCACCCGCAGGGATGAGTTCGACAGAGTATGGCGCGGCATCCAGGCAGCTGAGCACGCCGGATTCGATCCAATAAAGATCAATGTGGTGGTGATGCGGGGAATCAATGACGACGAAATTCTGGACTTAGCGAAATTGACCCTCGAGCGACCGTATCATATTCGCTTTATAGAATTTATGAGCATCAATAACGATAGCCAATGGGTCCGCCAGCATTACGTTAGCTCCGATGAGATTCTTGCCAAGCTCCATACTGTGGCCTCACTGGAACAAATGGTCTCCCAGCACACCAACGGCCCTGCGCGCCATTTTCGCTGGCCCGATGCGAAAGGCATCGTCGGCATTATCAGCCCTATCAGTCACCACTTTTGTCCATCCTGTAACCGCATCCGTCTCACTGCCGACGGCAAGCTGCGCAACTGTCTTTTTTCTGATCAGGAAGTGGACATTAAATCCCCCCTCCGTCAAGGCGTTACAGACGCTGATCTATCTCGAATTCTTAGAGCTTCCATTGACAACAAACCCGAGAAACATTGTTTGCAATCTGACGTCTTTCGCAAATGCCAAAATCGTCCCATGGTTGCCATAGGTGGCTAGCTTGCACTAATCGGAGATCTCCGGGATTCATGAATAAGCCTGCCTAGCCCGTTGACTCAAACTCCTTTCCGTTCTAGAATCACCCTGTATTTTTCCTTTGTGCTGCGGTGAACCCTCCTGGGAAGTAGTAATGACTGACCCCAACTCTCTCGATCAGGATCTGCTTCAAGCAATTCTGCACTCGATCCACCATGGAATTGTCCTGTTTGAGCCTGGCGGACAAATTATATTTACCAACAATTTTGCCGAACAGCTGCTGGGGTTCGGGGCAGGCGAATGGCGCGACAGTTCAATCTCATGCATGTTTTTGGAGGACGATTGTGAGATATTTCTGCCCAATATAATCAAACTCACCAGAGAAAAAGGGAGGTTTGAAGGTGAGGCGCTCTTGCGCGATAGAAAGAACCGAGAGTTTTTCGCCTATATCACCACCTTCCTCTACCGAAGCGGCGCGCAGGATATTATCATAGCTGCTATTCAGGATATTGGCACCTTGAAAACTCTCCAGCGTGAGCTCATGGAGACCCAAAGAGTGCGGTCCATGGCAAAAGTCGTGGATCAGTTGGCTCATCACATCCGCAATCCGATTGCGGCGATAGGTGGCTTTGCCGCCCGGTTGCTCAGGAAAGGGCTTGACGAGAGAGACAAACAACTTTATCAGGAAATCATCTATCAAGAAGCCAGCCGGTTGGATAAATTACTGAGGAACCTCGCCGATTTTACAACTCTACCTCTTCCCGCCCTAGCCCACGATAATTTTGAGCAATTGCTGAACCGAGCTCTGAATATGATTTCGGAACCCTTAAAGGCAGCAGCCTCAGAATGGGATACACCGCCTGCTGAAGATCTGCGGTCGCTAAGCGCCTTTATGGATGTGGAGTTTATGGCCAGAGGTCTAGCCACCGTAATCACCAATGCGCTGGAATCAGGCGATCCCACTGTGGGGGTCACTATCCAGGTAACCGCCATTGAAGACCGCATCCACTTCAGCGTCAGTGACAATGGCTGCGGTATCAAACCAGATGATTTACCTCTCATTTTCGACCCGCTTTTCACCACAAAAAATGAGCACGTAGGCCTCGGTCTTACCATAAGTCAACGTATCATCAACGACCACGACGGAACCATCAAGGTCGAGAGTACGGTCGGGGAGGGAACTACGGTTACTATGGAAATACCCATAGAAAGGCGACGTTCAATTCGAGTGAGAAGACTTTAGGGATTGCGGATTTTGGATTGCGAATTTGAAAATGAGAAATAGAAAATGCTAAATTACCTGCCCTCTGTCGTCTGACTTCTGACCTCTGACCTCTAATCCCCGTCTCGCCGTTTCTCCGCGTCCCCGCGTCGTCCCACGGTGCCTACTGTAAAAAACGGCCGCAGCCGTTTTAGTGTTACCGGACCAATACCCTTCACAGCACGAAGATCTTCCAACTTGGGAAATCCACCAAGACGGTTCCTTTGAGCCACGATACGTTCGGCCAAGGTCTGAGTTATTCCTGGCACCTGGGACAACTCTGCTGCCGATGTTTGGTTTAGATCCAGTGGCACTCCCAGGGCCAACCGACTAGATACCTCCATCCATCCCAGACGCAACCGCGCAAGGCCATCGCCAGTAGCCGTGATGTG
>JAUWKY010000045.1 GCA_030613915.1 Syntrophobacterales bacterium | reverse complement strand
AGCAGACCTCTGAGTTCATCACTTTGGCAGTGACAATCACAATGAGTCTGAGGATGTCTTCAATGTATTGATCAGAGGCAATGGCCTTGCTTATGAGAGTCAAGGCCTCGATGGATTTTTCGTAGGAGGTGCTATCCATGGCAAATGAAATGTCTAAAATGAGCTAAATTGTTTAAAATGACAGAAGTGAACCAGAATGTCTAAAGTGAACTAAAATGTACTAAAATGTCTAAAATAAAACAGAATGCCTAGAATTGAGGGGTGAATGATGTATTGATATCTCCCCCCCTCACCCTAACCCTCTCCCCCCAAAGGGTGGAGAGGGAGCCTTTTCTTAAGCTTACTTATGATGAATGAGACTGAGCTAACTGTATAACTCTAATAAGTAATGCGAAATGATTAATGAACTATGTCCGCCAATCGGTTCCACCGAACCCCGTAGTTCTTGCGGTCCCAGGACCAGTAGATAAAAAAGGCCTTGCCCTTCAAGTAAGGACGAGGGACGAAGCCCCAGACACGGCTATCTGAACTCTCGTCCCGGTTGTCTCCCATAACAAAAAGGTGCCCGGCCGGCACTGTCACAGGGCCGAACATACGCATATTGCCGCTGATCGAATAACTGGCGCGTGGGTCCTCTGTTGGCCGCCCATTTATAAGCAACTGCTTATCCACAAGCTCAACCCGATCACCGGGGAGGCCGATGACGCGCTTGATGTAGTCCTTTCTGGTATCCAAGGGAAACTTGAAAACTACCACATCCCCTCTTTCCGGCTGACTCAGTGAAATCAGAATTTTATCGGTAAAGGGGAGCTTGATGCCGTAGATGAATTTGTTCACCAGTATGTGGTCACCCACTAGGAGGGTGGGCTTCATAGATCCAGAAGGAATCTTGAAAGCTTGTATCACAAAAGTCCTGATGAATAAGGCCAAGACAATCGCGATGACAATGGCCTCTGCATACTCTCGAACTACACTTTTTCGCTTGGTTTTGGTCCCAGGAATAACCTCTTCGTTCCTGGTGTCATCACCGTGGCTGACGGTCTGATTCATACTACTCCACGTACCTCTCTAAAATGATCTTGATGCATATGACGCATACTGACCGTTATCGCGTAAGATGCCAGTAATGGCAAGGAAGAAGGACAATACCCTAACCTGAGGTGCCCCAAAAGTCTAGCACGATTTCATTAAATGGCAACTTGAAAGTTAGCATAGGGGCATGGGGCATAGGGTAAAAAGACAGAGATCAGAGGTCAGCAAGGATTGAGGTTGGAGGATCGCTCAGGTTCGACTTTGCTCACCTTCGCTTGAGGTTGGAGGCAAAATCTAGAGGTCAGAGATCAGAGGTCAGCAGGTAGGTCGGGTGGTTTCCGCCTCGGCGGAGTTCACCCGACACCAAATTCTGTCGGATCAACCCCGCTAAAGCGGGACTTCGCGTGACCGATCCGACCTACGATTCTTTTTCAGATCAATCTGAAATCTAAAATCTGAAATCTTCAATCTCTCATGCTCTATGCTCTTTGCCTTCTGACCTCCGACTTCTGATTTCTTTCTGTCCTCTGCCTTCTGTCGTCTGTCGTCTGTCCTTTGCCTCCGACCTCAAGGCCCGCAGGGCCGCTCCTCCAACCTCCAACTCTTTGCTCTATGCCCTCTGCCCCATCCGCATTCCGCAATGTCCATGAGGTTGGCTTGGTTTTTGCACTTCGAAAAAACCACAAAACATCGAAACAATTCTCAAACAAGGATAAAACATATCAGCTTCAAATTTATGTATGTTACTGTTTTATTGGCAAAAATTATCTGTTATTCATTTTTGTAGTATTTTTGCTAAGTTGAAAAAAGCCGAAGAGCACTGACAACCTATTTACTGACAATTGCCCTGTGGATTGTAAACAAAAATATTTGACATTTTAATAGTATATCGATAGTGTAGCGCTATACTTACCTTAGATTACACTAGACCTGACGTCCACTAACTATCGAGAAGAGACAATGTTCGGAAAAAAATCCTCGCTCATTGGTCTTGATATTGGTTCCTATGCTGTCAAGATCGTTCATCTGATGGAAGCCAAAGGAACTTACCGACTAAAAGATTTGGGTATAGCTCAGTTACCCCCCAGTGTTATCGTTGAAGGCGCTATCAAAGACCCAGATGAGGTCCAGGCGGCAATTAAGAAACTGGTCACCAACCTAAAAACCAAGGTAAAAGGGGTTGCCACTTCAATAGCCGGCTGGTCGGTGATTATCAAGAAAGTCGACCTTCCTCAAATGAGCGAAGAAGAGCTATCTGAAAATATACAGCTTGAAGCTGAGCAATACATCCCCTTTAATGTGGAAGACGTCAATATTGACTTCCAGATCTTAGGTTCTTCTGAAGACAAACCGGATCGGATGGAAGTTATGCTTGTGGCGGCAAAGAAGGAAGTCATCGATGACTACGTCACTCTTATAAGAAAAGCCGGCCTGGTGCCCCAGGTTGTTGACGTGGATTTCTTTGCCCTGGAAAATGCCTTTGAGGCGAACTACGATGCTATCGAAAGCGGGGGTGTCGCCTTAGTTGACATCGGCGCCACCAAAATGAACATCAATGTTCTGAAAAACGGCGTCTCCATGTTCAATCGCGACGCCTCAATTGGCGGCTATCAAATCACTGAGGACATCCAGCAGCGTTTCGGACTCGAGTATGAGGAAGCTGAAAAAGTAAAGCTTGGTATGACATCAGAGAAAGTGCCCGTGCAGGATTTGGAAGCAATTTTTGTCTCGGCAGCCACCGGGTGGTCAACTGAGGTAAAACGCGCCATTGACTTTTTTTACGCCACCTATCCAGAAGAAACCATAGGTCAGATCCTTCTAAGTGGTGGTTCTTCGCGGTTGCCTGGACTGGATTCCCTGTTCAATAAAGACACAAATATCCCAGTGGCCTACTTCAATCCTTTAGCCAAGATTGATTTCGATACCAAAGTGTTTGATCAGCAGTATGTGGACTATATTGCTCCACAAGTTGCTGTTGCCGTGGGTCTGGCATTGCGGCGGGTGGGAGACAGATGATTAGAATAAACTTATTGCCAATTGGCAGACGTCCGGTAGAGGAAAAAATCCGCAAGGAGATAACTGTTTTTTTCCTCCTGATATTCTTTTCTGTGTCCGTAATGGTTTATTTTCACATTGACCATACCCGCACGATCAAGCAGATCACTGCGGAAAAAAAGACTGTGGATAAAGAAATTCGCCGGTACCAAGATAGGCAGAGACAACTCAAAGAGCTTCAAGAAAAGCATAAGATTCTGGAACAGAAGCTAGGTGTCATTGAGCAACTCAGAAAAAATCGTGATCTGCAAGTGAGAGTTCTGGATCAACTGGCAATCATTGTGCCCACGGATCAATTGTGGATCAAAACTCTAACTCAGAAGGGTAATACCTTGACTCTAACGGGTGTAGCCCGTGGCAACGAAGTCATCGCCCAGTTCATGGAGGCTCTGGCGAAATCGCCTTACATTGATGCCAACGGTGTGGTGCTTAAGCAGTCACGTCAGGTGAAAATCCAAGGCTACAAACTGAAAAATTTCAATTTGAGCGCTAAAGTTATCATCCCCGCTCCAGCAAAGGAAGCACCTCCAAAAAAGGGAGGAAAACAGAAGGCGAAGTCCTCATCAGGAGGGGCCGCCTGATTGTAGTTTCCCGGCCTAAACTAGGGAAGGAAGCCCATGGCTTTGGATGTTAAAAAAGGCTTAGGTGGCGTAAAACTACCAGTTATTCCTTGGGGTAAGTTGAGCAAACTGAGCAAAGCCCACAAGCTTCTCATTGCAGTGGCTATTTTGGGGGCTCTTTGGGGATGTTTCGTCTGGTTCCTTTACATGCCCCAAACGGAGCAAATAACCAAACTGAGGGGAGATCTTGGCGCGGCCAAAACCAAGCTAGCCCGGCTTAAGAATGTTGAGAAGAACTTGCGAGCCTTCAAAAAGAAATATAAGGATACTGAGCTCAAATTTAAACAGGCGCTCAAACTTCTGCCAGATAAGCATGAAATCCCTACTCTATTGAGCAGCATTTCCAATCTCGGCGCCCAGTCCGGTCTGGAATTTCTGTTGTTTCAGCCACAGAAAGAGGTGAACCGGAATTTCTACGCCGAGATCCCACTCAAGATAGAAGTCACTGGACCATACCATAACGTGGCCACTTTTTTTGACAAAGTGAGTAGATTGAGTCGTATCGTCAATATAGGCAACCTTAAGATGACGCAAGCGAAAGCCGCTAAAACCAAAAGTGATACAGTCATTCTCAAAACAAGCTGTACCGCCACAACGTATAAGTTTATCGAAGCGAAAGAAGAGCCGAAGAAGGGCAAGAAGCGCAGGAGAAAGCCAAGAAAATAATAGTTCTGCCAGGTTGGAACGAAAAAACTCATTCTCAGACCTTTTTATATCTGGGCTTGGAGTTACGGGAAAATCAAGGCAGAAAACAACTCGTTTGAGAGGCTTCCCGTGGAAGGAGGGGTGGAATGAGGCATATTCGACACTGCCTTAAAGGAAAATTGGTCTTGCAAGTAGGCCTCGTGGCCTTGATTTTCTATGCTTTTGGCTGTGCCAGCCAGCCTTCTGCTCCACCAACCTCCCAGGCCGATGCTGGAGACCGTGTTTCCACAGAAACACAGCAACTCCAAGATATTCAAGTGGTGGATCAGGACGGTTTCTTGGGCATCTACCTGATTGGCACGAATGCGATGACATACACAGCCTTCAAGGCGATTGATCCCTTGCGGCTGGTCTTGGATCTGCCCAATACCGAGAGTGAGATTTCATCTTCGCCCTTTGCCGTCGAAAATGAAATCATCGGTAAGATAGAAACCATGATGCTCGCTCAGGAGCCCCAGCCCATGACTCGTGTCGAAATCGGGCTGAACCTAGAAACTCCGTACGAAATAGTGCAGGAAACGAATCAGATCGTGGTGCAGTTTGAGGGAACGGCTGTGGTCGTCGAAACTGAGCCGACTCCTGAGGCAGAGACGGTATTCTTCCAGACCGAGACCGCACCAGAGATGGAAGCGGCAGCCACCCCGGAGTCATCTGGAAAGATGTCACGCCCGGCCGAGAAAATTACAGCCATTCAACCAATAACTTATGGTGAAGAGCTCAAGGTATACATTATAGGCGATGGGAGTATTACAAAATACAATGTTTTTACGCTGACTGATCCAGCCCGAGTGGTGTTGGATCTCATGGGAGTGGAGTTGGCTGCAGGCAAAGCAACGGTTCCCCCTTCCGATCCCCTGGTCAAGGGAATCAGGATGGGAACCCACCCAAACAAAGTGAGGGTAGTTTTTGATTTGATTCCAGCAGCGGGACTCCCTTACCACATTACATCGGTGGGAGACCGACTCGTTGTCACCTTCGAACCAGGCTCTGGCTTTCCTGCCAGCCCTCCAATCGTGGTGGCAACGTTTGCTGAACCAGCCGAGCCGGCTGAACCACCCAAGCGAGCCGCACCACCGCCTGAGCCAGCCCGGATATTATCCGTTGATTTCAACCTTTTGAAATCTAGCAAATCTCGTTTGACCGTCGCCGCTAACCGTCCTCTTGAGCCGGAGATCCAGATCACCGGAGCAAACAGCATTTCCATGGCCTTTACGAATGCTAAACTCCCTAAGCATCTGGAGCGGCATATTGACACGGGACAATTTACCAGTGCCGTTAATGTGATTTACCCCCGTCCAATGCAGGGAGTTCCCGGTACGGTGGAATTTTACATCGAAATGCGTGAAATGGTCCCGTACCACATAGCGACTGAGGGGAATGCGGTCTATTTGGACTTCGATAGCTCTATGGTGCCACCGGTTGAGCCCATCAAGCTGGGTAAGCCCGCTGCGGTGGTCGAGGAGCGAGGTCCGGAAATCCCGGCTCCAGCGCCGGAAGAAATTGCACCACCTCCTGCTCCCGAGCCCATGGCTGGCCTCGCTCCAGCCACGGTTGTTGAAGTTGAAGAAGAGATGGCCGTCGCAGAGAAGGTGCCGGTGATAGAGGCGGCGGGTCCAATGGTCTCACCTGACATGCCGAAAGTGTATACGGGTCAAGTGATTTCCCTCGATCTGCAAGAGGTCGACATTCGAAATGTGCTCCGACTTTTAGCCGACGTCACCGGCAAGAACTTAGTTGTGGAGCCTGGTGTTTCAGGTAAAGTCACGCTCAAAGTGAACAATGTACCCTGGGATCAAGTTTTGGAGTTGATTCTGAAGATCAATGAATTGGACCAGGTAATGGAAGGAAATGTCATACGCATTGCCACAGCAGCGAAAATCAAAGCGGAGTTGGAGCGCAAGAGAGAGGAGGTCGAAGCCAAAAAGGAACTCCTGGCGGCAGCCAGGGATCTGGGAGAGATTTCCACCGAATACCTTCAGGTCAACTATGCTGACGTCGGAGATATTAGTGCCCAAATCGATAACGTCAAGAGTGATAAGGGCACCGTATCTGTGGATAACCGCACCAATTTGATTATCTACAGCGACTTTCCCAGACGGATAGAGACCGCCAAAGAAATCCTTGCCAGACTGGACAAGGCCACCAAACAGGTGATGGTAGAGTCCCGGATTGTCTCAGCCACCGTCAACTTCAGCCGCAACTTGGGCGTCAGCTGGAACGCCGGTTACACTGCAAACTCTCTTGCCGGTAGGCTGGGCGGTTCACCAGCGTTTGACCTTGCCGTGGCTGCACCAACGGCGGCCGTTGGTACTTTCGGCCTCGCTTTCAGCCGTGCCATCGGCGTCAATAATATCCTTGATCTGGACATGCCACTGGTCGCCTTGGAAAGCGCCGGCGAGGGTAGAGTGATCTCCAGCCCGAGAATCTTCACTTTGGACCATGTGCAAGCCATGATCCAGCAGGGTGATCAGATCCCCTATCCCCAGAGGACCGAAGAGGGCACAATTAGTACCGCCTTCGCCCCGGCCACCCTGTCTTTGACCGTGACACCTCACATAACCCCGGACGGCAAAGTTCGAATGGAGGTGCTCGCTAAGAGGGACCAGGCTGACTTCAGTAGAACCGTGCAAGATGTCCCCGCAATCCGCACCCAGGAAGCCCAAACCGAGCTGCTGGTCAATGACGGTGACACCATCGTCATCGGCGGCATTGTTATTCAAGACACCGAGTGGTCTGAGGCTCGGGTTCCATTTCTGTGGCGGATACCGCTTTTGGGTTGGCTGTTCAAAAACCGTCAGATCAACGATGAGAAAAGCGAGCTCCTGATCTTCTTGAGCCCAAGCATAATAGACGATCAAAAATTTACCCGGCGCTGATAATTCTAAAAGCAAAAAAAACCCCGACGCCCAGCGTCGGGGTTTTTTTGTTTGTGTCGCCATTCGTCATCCCGGCCAAGTCCGTCTACGGCGGACGCGAGCCGGGATCCAGAAACAATTTTATTATATTGAACTTCCACTGGATTCCGGATCTCGCCCCGCGAAGCGGTGCTCGTCCGGAATGACGGATTCGTTCAGCGAATTGTGACATAGTTACCAAGGGGAGAAGAGGCTCTTGCGGGGCTACGTGAGTGGGCCCCGATTTAAAATCCGCAATCTAAAATCTAAAATCTGCCCCCCTACCTCATCGCACCCAAATAACTTCGAGCCTCATGGGCTTTGTCCGAGCCCGGCTCTGCCCTTATTACCTTCTCGAAATACCCTTTGGACTTCTGCTTTTCACCGCTGCGGTATAGGAATTTGCCCATGTTCAACAAGGCGCCTGCATATTCTGGATTGTACTCGAGAGCCCTCTCATACGCTCCTCGTGCTTCACCGTACATCTTCAAACCTTCGTAGGATTTTCCCAAATCATTGAGAGCGGGAACAAAGTCCGGAACCAATCTGATGGCCTCTTTCAAATGGATGATAGCTTCCTGGTACTGTTTAAGGTCGAGATAAACCCTACCCAAATTTCTTTGGGCGTCCTGAGGGGCCATGTAGAGCAGATTGCTCAGTGCCTTTTCAAAGGCCTGAATCGCCTCTTCCATTCTGCCCTGGCGATAATAAATGGTGCCCAGATAATTGTAAGCGTTCGAATAGTCCGGCTTCAACTTAATTGCTTCCCTGACATGATACTCCGCTTTATCAAGAGCCCCCTTATGGTCGTAGGTCAGCGCCAAGTCGTAATGCAGGAAAGGGTCATCGGGGATAAGTTCGAGAGCTTTGAGAAGGTGCTCCAGGGCCTTACTGGGCTGGTTCCTGGCAAGGTACCTCTCGCCCAGATCACGGGAGGCTCTGCCTTGCTTTTGCCTGAAGGCTTTATCGGCGGCGCAACCCGTAAGAAAAAATGCCAAGGTCAAGGTCACGCCTAATAGTCGCCATCTAAGCTGTGCTCTCAATTTCTCATCCCTCCTAATTTGTTTGTGAGTCTAATTGCGGCGATACATTTTGTCAATGAGGTATAGGGCATAAGGAAAGGTGTCAGGTGTAAAAGAAGCATAGCGTTAAGGGCTCAAGGCGCAGAGAGTTGGAGGTTGGAGGAGCGCTGCGCTTGAGGTTGGAGGCAGAAGACATTCTCTTTTTTTCAGTTGTTGCCTCAAACCTCTAACCTCAAACCTCCAACATCTTCTCGCTGCCCTCTGCCTGCTGCCTGCTGCCTGCTGCCCGCTGCCCTATGCTCTATGCCTTCTTCTTTCCAAAACTACATTTTTGTGTTATCTCTGATTACCCGCTACACAAATGTCTGAAAGGAACGGAACATTGAAAAAATTAGAGGAAATTACTTACCTTTACGAAATTGCCAAGAGCCTGAGCGGAACCATAGACCTGAAAAAGTCCTTGTACTCGGTTTTAGAGATTTTATCGAAATCGCTGGGCATGAGGCGAGGAACTATAACAATCCTCAATCCTTTGCGAGATGAGATACAAATTCAGGTGGCACACGGGCTCTCCCGAAGCGCCATGCAGCGCGGTAAGTATAAGCCCGGAGAAGGAATCACTGGAAGAGTTATTCAGCAGGGCAAAGCCTTTGTGGTGCCCAAAATAAGCGAAGAGCCCTTATTTCTCAACCGAACTGCCTCTCGACGCCAGACTCAGGACGAGATCTCCTTTATCTGCGTGCCCATCAAGAAGGGACAGCAGGTGGTTGGTGCCCTGAGTGTGGATCTCCCCTTTGACCCTTCCTTCGATCTCAATAAAGGGAAACGGCGCTTAACGGTCATTGCCACCATGCTGGCGCAGTGGGTCATAAACTTGGAAACACTGCAACTAGAAAGGGAGGCCCTACACGAGGAGAACCTGCGGCTGCAGCAACAGTTGGCCAGTAAACACCGGATCACCAATATCGTTGGCAATAGCAACAAGATGCGGGAGGTCTTTCAGATGATTTCCCAAGTCTGCCGCAGTAATGCCACTGTCCTGATCCGGGGTGAGAGTGGTACCGGCAAGGAACTGGTGGCTAACGCCATTCATTTCAATAGTCCAAGGGCTAAGCATGCTTTTGTCAAGGTCAACTGCGCCGCCCTTCCTGCCACCCTGATGGAGAGTGAGCTCTTTTGTCATGAAATAGGGGCCTTTACCGGCGCGATTAAACAGAAAAGGGGAAAATTTGAGCTGGCAAATAAGGGAACCATTTTCCTGGACGAGATCGGCTCCATTGGCCTGGACGTGCAGGTCAATCTGCTACGGGTCCTGCAAGAGAAGGAATTCGAACGTGTTGGCGGCACCCAGACCATCAAGGCAGATGTGCGCATAATAGCTGCCACCAGCAAGAACCTGGAGCAGGCCGTTGAAGATGAAACCTTCCGCGGTGATCTCTACTATCGCTTGAATGTCTTTCCCATTTACCTGCCGCCGATGCGGGAACGCAAGACCGATATTCTCTTACTGGCTGACCATTTTTTGGAAAACTATGCCAAGGAAAACAAAAAGGACATCAGGCGCTTTTCCACCCCGGCCATTGATATGCTCATGCAATACCACTGGCCTGGAAATGTGCGAGAGCTGGAGAATTGTATAGAGCGTGCCATTCTT
>JAUWKY010000262.1 GCA_030613915.1 Syntrophobacterales bacterium | reverse complement strand
CAGTTTTTCGCCAACACTGTTTGGGATGAGCTAAGTTGGGGCCTGCGAGTGGGGTTCGGTATGGAGGGAGCAGAAATTTCCCGCTGCCTGAGTAAGATATCTGAGGATATTGCTTTTCCACTCGCCCAATGTGCCGATCGTTCACCCAGATCCCTGAGCTCAGGCCAACAAAGGAAGGCTGCGCTGGTGAGCCTGTTGGCCCTGGAACCGCAGGTGTTGATCCTGGATGAGCCCCTGGCCGGGTTAAATGCTCGGGAACGGAGACGAGTGGTTTCGCTCCTGCACCAATGGAACAGAGGGAATCGGACCATGCTGGTTATTGCCCACGAGCTGGAGTTATTTCTTGGTTGGGTGGGGAGAGTGGCTGTCATGGCCGCGGGGAGACTTATCTTTTGCGGTTCGCCAACCGAACTTTGTCAAAGCGGTGACCCGGCTGTGCGGCAGACGGCTTCACTACCACCGATGGTCGAGCTCAGCTACTACTTGAAGCAGTGTGGTTTCAGTAAAGGGCCGGTGAGCGCTGACAGCGCAACCGTCCGCCAGCAACTCGAGGAGGCCCTCACACAGCAAAGTCGTAATTCTGAGGTGATTCCCCCCAAAAAAGAAAAACCCTCCGTTTTGTAGACTCCAGAGGGCTTATGTAATCACCTGCGTCAGGTGGCAGGCAGGTGTTTAGTTTAGCCGTTTTAGAGATTATTTACATCAATGCTGCGAATATAGCGTTTAATATTCTCCATGAGTTCGTGAAGTCGAACGTCTTCCTCCACATCGCTATGGTCAGTATTCTCACGCTTGTGCCAGTTGCCAGTCAACTGTGGTGACCGCGACTCCGAATGGCCTACCTTTTCCCTTGCCAAATGGAAACCGTGGGACAAAGGGCTGGATTGCATCGGCTTAAAGAGCAGTTCATACATCGGTGGTCCGTCTCGAAACAGGGTTAATGGCATTCTTTCCCTCCAAGAGCAGAATTGCCCGCGGCTAACGAAATCTCCTTTGTTGTCTTAACAGTCGGGAAACCTATTATTTTCTTACCGCCACGAAGATAATCACGCAGAACAGACTTGTAAAGATGCAACTAGCCCGCATGAAGGAAAAACGTCAAATGCCCCCTCTGGAGGTGGCTCAAAGCGGGGTTCTCAGGGGCCGGCTTTTTTACTGTCTTTGGGCAGTGATTGTGGATTAGTCATTTGGTCAGGTTGTATCTGGTTACTTGGCCAAATCTGGCTATCCGGCCAACAGGTGAACTGTGATGAAGAGTTATATCTTACTGATTTTATAACGCTTTCCAGCCTTTCTGCTTCTTGGCATCACTTTCGCTAACAGAGACAGTATTCACTGGCCCGGATATTTCGTGAATTGGTGTCGCGAGACCGCGAAGATGGGCATGCCACCTGGCAACCGCAGGGTGTTGGGTCCCAGGCGTACTTGTACAGTACGTCGTAGGGACTGACACCCGAGGACGCCAGGAAGGACGGCCATATCCGTGGTCGTAGCAAGTAATTCATGAAATATCCGGGCTAGAACGACACCTACACTGCTGTTTTTGGCATGAGTGTTTGCGGAGGACTATATTTTGAATGAGCGCCCGAGCGAAAGATGCGGAGGTTGCATCTGGTGGTATGAAGGTCCTCTCCTGTGTGAGGGATGTCCTAATAACCCGGATACCAGGAGAAAGAAGGCGGGAGGTAGATAATGACTGATCTTGAGAAGGAACTGAAGGCCTGTCCGTTTTGTGAGACAAAAGAGAACGGAGATGGCAAAATCCGGATGCGTATTGACGAGAGTTCTGAGGGTTATTTCGCAGTGGTCTGTTGGTGTGGCGGCTCAGGCCCCACAATGGAGAGTAAAAGGAAGGCTTTAGAGGCATGGAATGCAAGAGGTCCTGATGATCGACAGCGGGTTCAGTACCCCTTCGACTCTGCAAAGTGCACTAATCCAGTTGGCTTCAGAGGGAATCTGAAGTCAGTGGCTCTTCCTACTATCCTGCAAATCTTATCAACTGATAACAGAACCGGGGTGCTGCACTTTGAACAGGGCCAGGTAGTCAGAGCCATTTGCCTCAAAGACGGCAAAATTGTTGCGGCTAGCGGCAGAGAGGGACAGCGGCTGGGGCAAATTCTTTATGATAGAGGACTGATTTCCCAAGAACAGTTGGAGGAGGCCCTGGAGAAGACCAAGGAAGAAAAAAAGCGACTGGGGGAGGTGTTGCTGGATCTGGGGTACATACATGAAGACAGCCTGAAAGAATTGATCCGCTACCAGATCCAGGAGGCAGTATTGGACATCTCCCTTTGGGCGGAAGGCGATTTTGAGTACAGAGATTGTCAGATGGAATTCGACGAAAGAGGTGTCGATGACATCAGTACCATGAGGATAGTTCTAGAAGCAGCTGCAAGAAAAGATGAATGGGCTGCAGCCTAACATTATTCCGCCCTTGGAAACATATATAAAAACTCAATTTTCCTCAGCAGGCTAGAGTTTGAGATCGCCCTCAGCAACCTGTTGAACCTGGTCGCAGTCCAGCAAGGTTACCTGGTCTCGATCAACCGCCACGACACCGTGCTGCTGGAGTTTCTTAAAGGTCCGGGAGAGGGTTTCGCTGATTGTCCCCAGCCTTGCCGCCAGGGCGCTTTTGGTGGTTTCAAGCTGGACGCTGACACCGTCAGTTACTTCCCCGTGTTCATCCCGGGCTTGTGTCAGCAGGTGACGGCAAAGCCGAGCGGTAACTTCTCGGAGGGAGAGGTCTTCAATTTTCTGGTTCAGGGATTGCAGGAGGGACGCCATGGTGGCGATTACATTGAGGGCCAGCTGTGGGCTACGTTGGATGAGAGTGCGGAAGTCGTTGGCGTCAAAGTAAACAATTTGGCATGGGCTCATGCATTCCGCGAAGACAGGGTAGGTGAGCCCGGAGAAGGCGGCTGCCTCGGCAAATGTTTGCCGGGTGCGTACCACTCGTAGAATGTATTCTTTTCCATCGGCAGAGACCTTATAAAGTTTGATCTTCCCCTGGAGCAGCACGTAGAATCCAGTTGCTCGATCACCGGCAGCAAAAAGAATTTCGCCGTCGTCAATCTGACGCATCCGAGCAATTCCTAACAGAGCAGCCAGATCGTCAGCTTCCAGACGAGAAAACAAGTCGGCCTTCTTGAGTTCTTCAATAAGCTGATCTTTATCCATAATCTTGATCCCCCTGCCCCAAATCTTATCTGGACGGTTATTTGAGAAAACGCGCTATAGTTTCAAGCGCTGTGTCAATATCCGCTGCGTTCACATCCATATGAGTTACGGCGCGAACGGTGGTGGGGCCGAAGGGAATCATGAGAACTCCCTCTGTAGCCAGTTTATCTGCAAAACTGTCTGCATCCAGACCGGTGCCAGCCACATCAAAGATGACAATGTTGGTTACCACTTGTTCGGGCTCAATCTGAATTCCGTCCATGTGGGCAAGTTCGAAGGCAAGTCTCCTGGCGTTTTCATGATCTTCCTCCAGCCGCTCCACATGATGGTCAAGTGCGTAGAGACAAGCCGCAGCCAGGATGCCAACCTGGCGCATACCGCCTCCAAACATTTTGCGAAAGCGCCGGGCTTCAGCGATGAAGTCCGCGGAACCGCAAAGTACCGAACCCACGGGTGCCCCCAGTCCTTTCGAGAAACAGATGGAAACGGAATCCACCCCCCTGGACAACTCTTTTACCGTGGTTCCAGCAGCTAGAGCAGCATTAAAGAGCCGAGCTCCATCTAGGTGAATGTTCATGTTTTGGTTAGAGATCAGTTTTGTTATGGAGGTCGTTCTCTCTACCGTATAGATAGTCCCGCCGCCCCTGTTGTGAGTATTTTCCAAGCAAATAAGTCGCGATGGAGGTTGATGGATGTCCTGAGGTCTGATG
>JAUWKY010000182.1 GCA_030613915.1 Syntrophobacterales bacterium | reverse complement strand
AAATCAACTCGGCGGGAAGATGAAGGGATATTCCACATTGCAGACACATGCATTCCATTTCTTCACTCATGACATCACCTCTTCCACCCTAGTCATTTCCGGCTCTTAGCCTCAGAGAAAATACCCAGAAAAACAAGTTCTGGCAAGAGAAAGATGATTTATTGTGGCTAGCAGCCGAGAAGGTAATTATATTCTTTAACTAACGACAGACTAATTAGTGCTCATCCGAAAACGAATGTTTTCATATGATCGCGATCAGCTATCAGCGCTCAGCCATCAGCAAAAACATTTAAATACAACATATTAAACTGACCGCTGATTGCTGAATGCTGAGATCTTCATTCTAGATTTCTGGATGGACACTAATTAAATACACTCTTTGTCAGATGGAGGACCTTATGGATTTTGCTATTCCACAAAGGGTTACCAAGGAGTTGGAGCAGTTTGAAGTTTTCCTACGAACTCACCTGGAGCCCCAGCTCGCTGCCTGGTACAAGAAAGAAGCCATTCCGCGAGAGCTTTTCCAGAGCATGGGGCAAGACGGCTGGCTGGGTTTCAGTCAGGAAAATGGCCATATTGTGGAGCAATCAGCCCTGAGAGAGACAATCCTTATGGAAATTCTGGCCAAAATTTCTCCTGGAGTTGCCGTGGCCGTCTTGGTGCAAAATTCGCTTGGTATGGCTCCTCTTTTTCTTTTTGGCTCGGAAAAACAAAAGCAGAATTATCTGCCCTCGGCTATCAAGGGAGAAACTCTGCTTTGCCTCGGCAACTCTGAGCACAAAGCCGGAAGCGATGTTGCCAATGTCAGAATGCAGGCTGAGAATGTTGAGGGTGGTTGGGTCCTCAATGGTACCAAAGCGTATGTCACCAACGGTGCCATTAGTGACCTGGCATTGGTCACAGCAGTCTCGGACCCCGAGGCCACCAGAAATCGCAGGCTATCCATGTTTCTGGTTGACCTATTCTCAACGGGAGTGTCGAGGAAAAAGCTGAATAAACGAGTCTGGATTCCCTCTGATCTCACCAGGTTACAATTTAATAAGGTTTTCATTCCAGACGAAAATCTTGTTGGTGAGCGTGGCAGGGGATTGCACCAGGTCCTGGCAACATTCACCCATAGCAGAATTCCCATGAGTGGACTCACCCTGGGAACTGCGGTGGGAGCCTTCGAAGCTGGACTCGACCGTGCCAATACGCGTAAAATTTTTGGTCAAAAGATCGCTGATTTTCAGGCAAAATCTTTTGAAATTGCCGACTTCTTCACCCGAATTGAAGCAGCCCGGCTCCTGGTGCTCAAGGCTGGTTGGATCAAAGACCAGGGGAAGGATTTCCGGATGGAGGCTTCCATGGCCAAGTATTTGACGGTGGAAATCGCCCGAGAGGTGGGAATTTGGACAGCTGATCTATTCGGTGCGGCTTCAGTAATGCAGGATCATCCTGCACACAAATTTCCACTGGACGCCTGGGCATCGTCACTAGGAGAGGGAACCCAGGACGTGCAAAAGTTGATTATCTTCAGGGAAATTATGAAGAAGGGTTAAAGGATTGTGGATTTCGGATTGCGGATTGCGAATTTTACTCGTCCTCGTTCTTGATATGGAGGGGTGGGAGTTGATGGAAATTACAAATGACGACGACTATGGATTTAGGTGTCAGGTGTCAGGGAGGAAAAGCAAAAGAGCTGAAACCCGAACACTGAAACCTAGAACCCTAAGATTTGGTGTTTGGAATTTCGGATTTGAGAATTGAGATGTGGGATTTCGCATTGGTCATATGGCTTCCAGTCATATTCCTTCGGTGTCAACACTCTGCGCCAGATGACTTCTTGCTGCTGTCTGCTCGCTGCCTGCTGCCTGCTGAATTCTGTCTAACTCAAGGGCTGCCATTCCTGAAGCAGCCGAACTAACAAGTGCACTCCCATACCTGTGGCTCCCTTGGGAACCAAAGGTTTCCCTTTCTCCTCCCAGGCGCAGCCGGCTATATCCAGGTGAGCCCACGGCACTCCTTCTGGGACGAACTGCTTCAAAAAAATCGCTGCTGTAATCGCTCCAGCTTTGCGGCCATCTACGTTTTTCAAATCGGCAACGTCACTTTTCATGAGCTTAAAGTAACTATCCCACAAAGGTAGGGGCCACACCTTTTCACCGCTCTCTTCCCCCGCGGCCTGTAGCCTGGCCAATAATTCATCGTCGGTACCCATGAGTCCGGCAACATCGTCGCCCAGTGCCACAATACATGCCCCGGTGAGAGTGGCGAGATCAACTATGGCCTGAGGCTCATAACGTCCGGCATAAGTGAGGGCATCAGCCAGAATCATACGCCCCTCGGCATCCGTATTGATTACCTCGATATTCAGCCCGCTCAATGAGTGGATCACATCTCCTGGTTTATAGGCTTTGCCGCTGGGGAGGTTTTCAGTAAAGGGAATAAGGCCAACCACCCTCAGCGGCAATCTCAGAGCAGCAACCACTTGAATGGCGCCGATGACCGCGGCAGCTCCTGCCATATCGTGTTTCATCCTGTCCATGTCTTTTGACGGCTTTATGGAGATGCCGCCACTATCAAAAGTGATCCCCTTGCCAACCAGGACCACCGGTGGCTCGTCATCCTTTGATGGCTGATAATCCAGCGCCACCATAAGGCCTGGTTCATCACTGCCTTGCGCCACAGCTAAAAACGCACCCATCCCTAATTTTTCAGCCTCTTCCTTTTCGATAAGATGGAAGTTCACCCCAGCCTGCTCAGCCATCTCTCCCACTCTCTCCGCTAAAATAGTGGGGGTAGCCAGATTTGGGGGCAAGGTGACTAGATCCCGAGCCAGATAAATTCCGCTGGCCATGGCCTTGGCCCGGTCTACTCGAGCAGCCAGTTGTTTTGAATCCTTCTGTGAAAGAATAATAAGCGAGTCAAAGTCCTTGATGTTGTCAAGATCTCTGGTTCTCAGTTCAGTGAATTGATATAGACCCAGCATCCCACCTAATACGCATGCTTCAGCCGTATCCTCAAGATCAAGAGGAAATTTACTATCGAAAGGAATGGGCAGGACTGCCCGGGGCTGACGCCGATCCCTCAGAGTTCTCAGAGATTGGGCCGCTGCTTCCCGGAGAGCGTGAACGCTGAACTCTTCCCGTTTACCCAAACCCATGAGAAGAATCCGTTTTGTCGCCATAGAGCCCTGACTATAGAGGAGAAAGTGCTCTAAGTGTTCTCCGCGAAAATCACCAGCCTCTATCACCTGACCAATAATGGAGCCGGCAGCATCGTTCACTGCGGCCGTAGTCTCAAGCAGCCTGTCATCCTGCTCAAAGTGAAATAGGACCAGCGCCTCCGCTTCCACAGCGGTGAAATCGCCCTTCTGCAATGTTATTTCCATCAGCAACTCCTTTTTTTAGCAAAGCGCAAAGCGCATAGGGCATAGCGTAGAAAAAAGGTAATAGGCAGAGATTGGCGTCGGATGAACCCGCTACGCGGAACCATCCGACCTACCACTGGCTTATTTTTTTTCTGCGGGAAACAATTCAAGAAGCAACGGATCCAGGGTGTAATCGGGATCCAGCTTCCGTAATTCCTTCACCGCATTCCACGATTCACCGACCTCATCCGACTTGGCCGCAGCCAATGCCAAACAATGCCAACTATCCGGATCATTTGGCTCTAGGGTGGTGGCTCGACGACACGAGACGATGGCCTCGTGGTAATGCTCCTGCTTGAAGTGAGCCAAACCAAGCCCACGGTGGTTTTCACCGTAGTCAGGCTCAATGTCCACTGCTCGGAGAAAGGCTTGCTCTGCGCGGAGGTATTCCTCTAACTGCATATACGACATGCCTAGATTGTAAAAGAGATCTCCTTTCTCCATACCGAGATCCACCGCCCGGAGGTATTGCGCAATCTCGTCGGGGTGGAGTCCCAGTTGACCGTAGGCGTAGCCCAGATGATAATGAGCCAGCCCGTTTTCAGGTTCCTGGCTTATCACCTGCAAATGCTGTTCAATAGCTTCTTCGAAACGGCCTTGTCTGAGTGGCAGGTCAGCGTACTCTGGGCATATCCAGCGATCATCAGTACGGCCTTTCTTCAGCTTGTGGAGGCTCTGACAGCCCGAAGACAATAATAGGGAGGAAAACATTAGCAAAAGTGCCAGCACTAGGAAAACAGTGCCTCTACGTTTACCGAGGTTCATTTTCTGCCCCCTTGTATTGATTTCAGATTTCAGCTTGGTAGAAGTCTAATCTATAGAACCTGTAAAATACTGCAAAGTTAATGCCCAGATGTTATCTATTGACAGGGATTGGTTTGCCCGTTTAGTATCACTTTTTGTGTCCGCCAATGCAAGAAACTATACATTTAGGAATTCTCTTAAGATTGGTAATTCCTGAGTTACTTACTTGAGGGTATACCAGTGAAAGATTTCTTCTATCCAGAAAGCGTTGCAGTTGTCGGCGTTTCTGCCTCTCCTACGAATCTGGCCCGCGCCATCGTCTACCATCTTATTGAGTTCCACTATACCGGCAGGATTTATCTAGTGGGTCCCAAGGGTGGCTCGTTCATGGGTCACAAGATCTACCCCACCATTGTCGATATACCCGACCGGGTAGAACTTGCCGCAATCCTCACCCCGGCAGCAACCTTACCTGAAATCATTGACTCCTGTGGCCAGAAGGGCATCAAGCGGGTCGTGATCGAATCTGCCGGCTTCAGCGAATTGGGAGATGAGCGCAGAAACCTGGAAGAGCAGGTGATGGCTGTAGCCCAGAAGTATTCCATCCGCTTCATTGGCCCCAACTGTATCGGTGTCATCAATAAAGAAAACGGTCTGGCAATTCCTTTTATGCCGTTTCGCAATACTTTCAACCTGGGCTCCTTTTCCATCATCTCCCAGAGTGGTGGAGTGGGTGCGGCCTTGCTTAACACCCTCGCGACTGAACATCTTGGATTTAACAAGTTCGCCTCCATCGGCAACAAATTGAATACTGATGAAAACGACCTTCTGGAGTACTTTCTGGAAGACACAGGTACCGAAACGATATTTCTTTACCTGGAAGGTATTGCCGACGGCCGTCGTCTGATGGAAATAGCCTCTAGCTCCAAGAAACCAATTCTTGTGCATAAGTCAAACACCAGTGAGGCAAGCACTCGAATCGCCCGCTCTCACACCGGTTCTCTCTCGGCCTCAGAAGAGGTGGTCAATGCTGCTTTTCGACAATGTGGCATCCAGCGAGTCACTGATATGGGCTCCACCATGCTAGCCCTCAAAGCCCACAGCCTACCTCCTATGCGCGGCAATCGACTGGCGGTTGTTTCCCGCGCAGGTGGCCACGCTGTCGTTGCCGCGGACGCTG
>JAUWKY010000251.1 GCA_030613915.1 Syntrophobacterales bacterium | reverse complement strand
AGATGGGCCGGCCGAGGGTCAGGTCAGCCGCGTACCAGAGATGTTACCCAAATATTATGAACTTCGCGGCTGGTCAGAGGAGGGAACGGTTCGCCCGGAAACCTTAGAGCGACTCGGACTGCAAGAACTCGCATAGAGCATAGAGTTGGAGGTTGGAGGAGCGGCCCTGCGGGCCTCGAGGTTGGAGGCAGTCAGTAGCCAGTATTCAGTAGGGCGGGCCTCTGTGCTGGTGGGACGGGCCTCCGTGCCGGTGGGACGGGCCTCCGTGCCCGTCCAAAGAAGTCATCCCGGAAGCCCGACTGCATCGGGATATCCGGGATCCAGACATAGACAATCATGTCAGAACCGTAGGTCGGATCGTTCTCGCTGTGGCGAGGTTGATCCGACGCAACTTGGTGTCGGGTGAACTCCGCCGAGGCGGAAACCACCCGACCTACTGCCATCTGACCTCTGACTTCTGATCTCTGTCTTTTTGCCCTATGCTCTATGCCTTAGTGCCACTACATTAAATACAGGCCAGGAGACTTCGCCATGCCCAACATAAAAATCGATCACACCAAATGCACCGGTTGTCGGCACTGCGAAATTGCTTGCTCCCTGAATCATGTGGCTGATGTTAGCAATCCAAGGCGCGCACGCATTCGCGTCTTCCACGAGGGCAATGCCTTCTTTCCTGTGATTGCCGGCCCTTTTGTGGATGCTGCCTGTACGTCCAAGAACCAAATAGAGATTGAAGGGCATCTCTATAATATGTGCGTTCTCTGTCGCGCCTCTTGCCCGGAAAAGCCTTTTTTCATCGAGGCGGAGACTGGTTTTCCCCTCAAATGCGATTTCTGTGGCATCCCGCCCAATCCGTCCTGTGTCAGATGGTGCAACAGTGGGGCCTTGGAACTGGTTGAAGATTAGCGCCAGGAATTGTGTAGGTCGGATCGTTCTCGCTATGGCGAGGTTGATCCGACATAGTTTGGCAGCAAGATTATGCTTTTGAGCATTTGATATTCGGATTTAATTAAGGTTCAGCCTCAGTGGGGCGGGCCTCTGTGCCCGCCAAAAGAATTGGTTGCAATTCATATGAACGAAACCAGAAGCAGCAAAAATCCTATCGGCTCTGTGATGGTGGTTGGCGGCGGGATCGCTGGGATTCAGGCAGCCATGGAATTAGCCGATGCTGGTTTTTATGTCTATTTGGTGGAAAAGTCTTCAGCCGTAGGCGGCGTCATGGCCGCCCTGGACAAGACCTTTCCCACAAATGATTGCTCCATCTGAATTCTCGCCCCCAGACTCGTTGAGTCTGCCAGACATGCCAACATCGAAATCGTCACCAATGCCACCGTGCAAGAGGTTTCAGGGGATGCCGGAAACTTCACGGTGAAGGTGCGCAAGCAGCCTCGCTACGTGGATGAAAGAAAGTGCACCGCCTGCGGGGTTTGCGCAACGTATTGCCCCGTGCCGGTCCCAGATGGTTATGACGAAAACCTGGCCAGTAGAAAGGCCATCTACATACCGTATACGCAGGCAGCCCCTTCTGCCTATGTGGTGGATCCTAATTACTGCCTGTTTTTGAACAAACAGGAGTGCAAGCAGTGCACCCGAACCTGTACAGCCGAAGCCATCAACTTTGATCAAAGGCCAGAGGCCCTTACCTATCAGGTCGGAGCGCTCATATTGTCCCCCGGTTTTTCGACCTTTAATCATCGGCGCCAGCGCGTGCATAAATATGGAGACTCCTCCAATCTGGTGACAGGCAAAGAATTTGAACGCATCTGCTGCGCCTCGGGTCCATACGTGGGGAAGATCTTGAGACCATCAGACCTGGAGAGGCCTGACAGAATTGCAATTCTTCAATGCGTGGGCAGCAGGGATAAGACCTCCGGCAACCCGTACTGTTCGTCGGTTTGCTGTAAGTATGCGGTCAAGGATGCAATTGTAGCCTTGGAGCACGAGCCTGACCTTGATATCAGTATTTTCTTCATGGACATGCGGTTGTATGGCAAGGGTTTTGAGACTTTCTATGAGCGTGCCAAAGCTGAAGGGGTGAGATTTGTCCGCAGCAGGGTTTCTGAAATCAGAGAGGATCCTGAAAGCAAAGACCTGATTTTGAAGTATGTGGCAGAAGATGGTTCGCTGCAAGAAGACAACTTCAACATGGTTGTGCTTGCGAACGGGCTCGAAGCCCCTCGTGGAAATGCTGGCCTTGCCCTGGCCACAAACATTCGGCTTAATCAATACGGTTTTTGTGAGACCGGTCTTTTCGCGCCTCTTGATACCAGCAGAAAGGGCATTTTCGTGGCCGGTGCTTTTCAGGGGCCCAAGTCCATACCCGATAGCGTCATCCAGGCCGGAGGAGCCGCTGCCTCAGCAGCTGAGCTGTTGGCTTCTGCCAGGGGAACCCTGGTGTCGGAAAAGACCTACCCCGATGAACGCTCAGATCCTGATGAAGAACCGAAAATAGGGGTACTGGTATGTCACTGCGGCAAGAATATCGGCGCGGTTGTTGACGTAGAAGAAGTAAAGAAATACGCGGCCACCCTGGGTGCTGTGGTGATGGTGGAGGATAATCTTTACTCCTGTTCCCAAGATACTCAAGATCTGATTCGGGAGACCATTGTTGAGCATGATCTCAATCGTATTGTGGTGGCCGCCTGCACGCCCCGAACCCATGAGCCGCTTTTCCAGGATACCAATAGGGAGGCCGGTCTCAATAAGTGTTTAGTTGAAATGGCCAATATCCGGGATCAATGCTCGTGGGTCCACAGGCACGAAAAAGAGGCTGCCACTGAGAAGGCAAAAGACCTGATTCGAATGGCTGTTGCCAAGGCTAGACTATCGCAGCCGCTTCCAGAACCAATCATAGAGGTCATCCCCAAGGGCTTGGTAATTGGCGGCGGCGTTTCAGGGATGAGTGCAGCCCTTAGTCTTGCGCATCAGGGTTTCGAATGTTACTTGGTCGAGCGTTCTTCCGAGCTTGGGGGCAATCTCCGCCACACCCATTTCACTTTGGACGGGGAGCATCCTCAGGAACACCTGCAAGGGCTCACCAAAGAAGTCTACAATCATGAGAACATTCACGTCTTCACCGGGATCACCATACAGCAAATTGAAGGTTTCGTAGGAAACTTCAGGACCGTCCTTACTGCGGGGGATGGCACCAATGGAAAGACAGAAGAGATAGAACATGGAGCCATTATTATTGCCACTGGTGCGAAGCCCTATAAACCCAACGAATATCTGTACGGAAGGCAGAAAAATGTCCTGTTGCAGCAGACTATCGAGGAAAAATTAGCCTTTCAAGAACTGAACCCTGAGGACCTGGACCACGTAGTCATGATCCAGTCTGTGGGCTCCAGAGACAAAACCAACCCCTATTGCAGTGCAATTTGCTGCGAGCACGCCATCAAGAATGCACTGAAAATCAAAGAGATTAATCCTGATGCCACTATAACCATCCTCTATCGGGATATCATGACGTACGGCTTCAGTGAGGATTATTACACCCTGGCCAGGGACCGTGGCGTCGTGTTCATCGGCTACGACCCAGAACAAAAGCCCCAGGTGGAGGATAATAACGGCAAGCTCAGGGTTACGGTGCCAGATCCGTTCATGAAGCAAAACCTAGTCATAGACGCTGACCTGTTGGTATTGAGTACGGCAATGGTCCCCCATGAAAATGAGATATTGAATGAGCAGCTAGCTGTACCGCTTTCAGCCGACCGGTTTTTTCTGGAATCCCATGCACAAATGAATCCTGTGGATTCTTATGTTGACGGTATCTACCTTGCCGGGATGGCCCAATTTCCCAAGCCTATCGATGAGTGCATTTCCCAAGCCAAAGCAGCGGCATCTAGAGCGGCCGTCCTCTTAGCAAAAGGCTATGTCAAGGCTCAACCTATCGTCTCCTCCTGCGATGTGGATACATGTATTGGATGTGGTATTTGCGAATATCTATGCCCCTATAGTGCCATCAGGATGACGAAAGTCGGCAAGCTCAAAAAGGCCGAAGTTGTCACGGCGGCCTGTAAGGGGTGTGGTGTCTGCGGCTCGATTTGTCCTTCAAGGGCAATTTCAATGGGACGATTTACAGAC
>JAUWKY010000309.1 GCA_030613915.1 Syntrophobacterales bacterium | reverse complement strand
CGACCTCTGTCATCTGTCGTCTGTCCTCTGTCATCTTTTCCCCGTCTCGCCCGCCCTCTCGTCTGGCCCGTCTCGCCTGATAACCGCTTTACGCATAGCTTTAAGCGGTTATCAGTGGTACTTTCACCTTCAACTCCGTGCCTTGATCCGGCTCCGAATGGATCTGTAGCCTGCCGCCGATGGCCTTGGCCCGCTCCTCCATGATAAAAAGTCCCATTCCCCGCTGCTCAATGTCACGTTGACTGACATCTTCCAAGCTAAAGCCAGTGCCGTTATCCTTGACCATCACTCCCAAACGGCCGTCATCCACCGCCATCTCAAACAGAACTGAGCTGCACTTCGAGTGTTTGACTATATTTGTAAGAGCCTCCTGAACAATTCTATAAAGATTCACCGCCACACTCTCGTCAATGTGCAATTCATTTATTTGAATAGAGGAGTGTACCTCAATCCCTGTTGCCCCTTGGAAACGGTCAATGAGATTGTGAACGCCGGCAACTAACCCCAGTTCCTGAACCAGGCGAGGGTGAAGACCACTGGATATGTTTCGTAATTTGTCGCCTGTCTCCCGGATCACATTCCTCATGTTGTCAATTAAACCGCTGATGCTCTCACGACTGGTCTCATCAAGTATCTCCACTATGGTGGCAAGATTGAAATCGAGGATGCCTATATTCTGACCAATGGTATCATGCAGGACTCTGGAGATTTTGCTCCTTTCACTTTCCTGTAAGTTCAGCAGCTTGGACCGCATGCTCTCCAAAGCATCTTCCATCCGCCTCCGCTCGGTGACATCGCGAAGGATGGCCAGAGTGAGAGGTGGTTTGTCTTGGAAATGGATGACGGTGGGCACATTGTCTATAATGCGAATATCACCATCGGCGCGGATCAGTTTGAATTCGTAACGATCGGCTGCTGGTTGGTTGCGTTGCCTTCGTAACCAATATTGTTCCATCAATTCATGGGTTTCTTTGTCCATAAAAGTGGAATAGTGCTTGTTTACGAGTTCTTCTCTCGATACCCCTGTTAGCTCACACATAGCCTCATTTACCATGAGGTAGCGTCCCTCACTATCAATTAGACAAATGGCATCACGGGACTTTTCGAAAATTGAACGAAAGCGTTCTTCACTTTCTCGCAAGGCCTCCTCAGCCTGTTTGCGCTCCTCTATTTCATGCTTGAGTTGCTCATTTGCTCTAAGTAGTTGAGCAGTTCGCTCCTCCACTCGTCGTTCCAGTTCATCGTGAGCCTTTTGAAGTGCTTCCTCAGCGTTTTTTAGATCAGTTATGTCTGCGAGAATGCCCAGACTTCCCTGGAAGCGTCCCTCCTCATCGTAATAGCCTCTTGGGGATACGAGTGTATATATTTTGCGACCGTCCTTTGCTGTCCAGGCGAGCTCGAACCTTTTGGCTTGGCCCTTCCTTCGTCTGGCCATCTGATCCTGCATTAATTCCTTGTAATCATCGTGGATGAACTCGATGAGGTGATGCTCTATCAGTTCACCTCGAGAGTATCCGAGCATCTCACAGAATCTCTCGTTGACGTATGTGAATACATAGTCTTGGTTCGCCTGCGCTAACCCTTCGTTCATGGTCTCCACCAGCAGGCGATATCGTTCCTCACTCTGTTTCAACCCCTCCTCAACCTGTTGGCGCTCAACTTCTGTCGCCTCCAACTTAACAAGGCGTTGGTGCAGCTCTGTCAATTCTTCTAGGAGTTGATCTTTTGTCTTTTTGGAATCTTGCATCTCACGAAGCTCCTCTAAACTTATAAGCCCTTTCTGAATTGTAGATTTTTCTGAAGATCTCAATCTAGGAACTTCAAAGCAAAATCTAAAACCTTCAATCTGAAACCGGGAACCCGCCCGAAGGGTGGGAGTCCGCAGGACAAATCTTCAATCCCTTGAACTCTGGCACACATTCTTTGAAACTGTCAAGCTCAGTCCGCCGAATTTGGATGGGCAGCCAGGCAATAGAAAAAGCCCGATACGACCTTGTCGCACCGGGCTTTTAGTATCTGTCGCTAAAGGATGGCGCTTAACCCTCTTGATCTCAACCCTGTTCGTCCGTCACCAGTAGCTCTCTAGCCAAGCGCTGCCCCGTGGCAGTAGTTAACTTACTGTCTATCAGCTTCTCAAGGGCGGCCTTCTCAAGGAGAGCCTTCTTCTCCAAAAGATCAACAAGCATCAGTGCATCCGAGACAATCTTAGAGTCGAGGTCTTCAGAACTTGTTCCACTAATCCTATTTTCAATGATCTGGCAAACCTGATCAGTAACCTCTTTTTCAGTCCCTATATCGGCAAGAACCTTTCTAGTAATGGCGCTGGGGCTATCCCCTTGGGCTGAAGAAGCTGATTGCTCTCCGGATGGCTGAGGATTCAACACCAAGTTCCCCAGAATTGTAGCGGCGAATACCACTTTCGGTTGGCCACCCTCTTCATCAAGAATCTCCTCTGCCAGCTCCGCTATTTTCCGGCTGCGCTCAAGACTAGCATCGCCCGGTTTCATTTTGATTTTGGCAGTAACCAGAAGCCGGTCACGATAGAGAGCCTTGAGACTTTCCCCTTCGAACATCTCCGGCATACACTGCTCGGCGTACTTGCAATATTCCAGGCAACCCAGGTCGCGTTTTGGATTCAGGAAGCGGTGGCCACACTCGCACGTGCGCTTGCTGTCGTCTTTCCAAAATTCCACCGGCCGATCACAGTTAGGACATCTTACGTCAAAAATATCGTCTGGCTTCCAGAACATGGTGTTCTGACCAGGGCAGGTGATGTCATCTTTTTGCATTGGTCTACCTCCTCCAAGTGTCGCCTCAAGTCTATCTGAGTGCTGAGGAGATTACTTTGACTTAGGTCAATATCCAAAAACTAAGAAATATTGAAGCATTGTAAAATCACAAATTCCAAGCACCAAATCTCAAGGTTTCAGGTGTCAGGTGTCGGGTGTCAGGAAAAAGAAAAATAGAAGCTGAAATCTGAAACCCAAAATTTCGAAATAAAAAATCCGCAATCCGAAATCATCTCCCTGCTGCCCGCTGTCAGCTGCAATCTGCCTGCTGACTTCTAATCCCCGTCTCGCCGTTTCTCCCCGTCTCCGCGTCGTCCCGCTGTGCCTACTGCCTAGTGCTTAGTGCCTAGTTCTTATCTGCCTGCTGCCAGCTGCTAGCTGACTACTACTGCGCCTCACTCAGTATCTCCTCCGGAAGCTCACATACCGCCTCACCCGACTTCTTCATCTCCACAAAATAGGCCGCAACCAGCGCGGCAGTGC
>JAUWKY010000250.1 GCA_030613915.1 Syntrophobacterales bacterium | reverse complement strand
GGACCTGACCCGGCGCATCAGCCGATCAGCCCAATCAGCCCCTGCGCCTTTTTCTACTCTTTTTTCTTTTTTCTCCAGCTCGATCCCCACAGGGATGTAACCAAGTCGTTGGATCTGCTCGGCTACCGACGCCTTATCATCGCCCTCCAGCAGACCTGTTATGGCTTTGCCCTCTGAATCCCGGGCTCTGTATTTAAAACTCGGCATAAAATCCTCACATTATTGCGACTATACAGATCTAGCTCGTGAAGCAATAATCGTACCTTTATTCGATCTAGTCGTTGAAATCGTTAATTCGAGAATTAGTTGGTTAGAGAATTAGTTGATTAGGCAATTAGTCATGCTCTCCCTAAGTAAGCTTGCAACCTCACAAGGTTTGAAATATCTGTTTCCTAGCCTTCTCCGATATAGAGCAAGCTGATTTCATTAGGTGTTTACTTTTTTTAAGTTCATCTAATTTCCTAATTGACTAATTGACGACTAAAGGCATAGAAATCGTTAAAAGCACAAGATCGCGGCTGAAAGCCGCTCCCACAGGAAAATCCCCTTCTTCTTTACTCTGACTTCTGTCCTCCTTGGCGCGCCGTAGCCATGAGGCGAAGGCGGCTGACCTCTATCCCTCCAGAAGCTCCGCAATCTTGGCTATCAGTTTGTCTGCTGCAAAGGGCTTGGTCATAAAGAAGTCGGCTCCGGTTTCTTCACCGATAAGCCGATCCTTTTCCTGGGCCTCTGCCGTCAGCATAATGATGGGTATGCGCTTATACTGCTCGTCGAATTTCAGAAGCCGGCAAATCTTGTAGCCGTTCAGCCCCGGAAGCATGACGTCGAGGATGATCAGATCCGGCTTCTCGGTGCGAGCCCGTTCCAGGCCACGGAAGCCGTCGTAGGCCACCAGACAATCATACCCCTCCATCTCCAGGGTCATCTGGATGGTTTCAAGAAGATCCGGCTCATCGTCAACTATCAGAATCCTTTTTTCCGGCATCAGTACCCTTCGGGCTTCGACAAACGCGACATTCCCGTTCTCCCCTCATGAGATTGAGTCACAATTCGTCATCCCGGCCAAGTCCGCCTGCTGCGGACGCGAGCCGGGATCCAGGAAGAATTAGACTATATTGCAATCTCGCTGGATTCCGGATCTCGCTCCGCGAAGCGGATCTCGGCCGGAATGACGGCTTCGGCGGATTGTGACACAGTCTCCAAGATGAGAGGAGATTTTTTCGGAGTTAAGCCAATAATCGATTGCAATTATTCCAATTGTGGAGCGCAGCGGCGCTAAATTACTTGCCTTCTACCCCTGCTCCAGGCGGATCACTTCCGCATCCATGCCTGCAGCAGCCTGCATCGCTTCTGCAACCAGCTCTGGAGTTGTACTCACATCTCTAGGATAACTTGACATACCCCAAACAAGGTGTAAATTGCAAATCTGGGGTATCTTCTCGCATTGCTTTTTCAAATTGTACATTATCCGCTGGAGCAGAGCCGGTACATCCTTTGGCTCAATCTCGGAAAGGAGAAAAAGTGTTCCACGTGATGAATCCAGGATTTCCACACTATCACTTTTTAACCGAACCGTGTTCCCCGCTGTTTCAACCACCAGGCTGAGCAGGTCGGCCATAAGGTCTTCTTGCCCGGTTTCTGAGACCAACTCTCCTGATCTAGGGTCCACTCTAAGAATGACAAGGGTCAGTGATGAACCCACTACTTTTACCCGTTCCAATCTGCCCGCTGCCGTTTGAATCAAATACGCTTCCCGGGAAAGCTTCGGGAGCAGAACCCTAAAAGTGCTCCCCCCATCAGGCTCACTCTCCGCCCAGACCGTGCCGCCATGCGCCTCAACTACGGTCTTAACAATGGCCAGGCCCAACCCTCTCCCTCGCGTGCCCTGATCTGCTGAGGGCCCCTGCCCTTGGTGAAACTTGGCGAAAATCGAGGTCAAATGAGAAGCGGGGATGCCTTCCCCGGCATCGACAACCGTGAGCAGGAGTGATTCGTCACCCACATGTTTTGGTGGTGGAACTGAGCCGTCTTCGGGAAGCCATACAGACAGATCGGCAAAAGGCACAACCTCCAGGCTAACCTGAACGTTTCCCCCTTCGGGGGTGAATTTGATTGCATTGTGAACCAAATTGTAGACCACCTGCCGCAGTCTGTCAGCATCAGCAAGAAGCTTGGGATATGTATCCTGCAATCGCCTGTGAAGTTTAATTCCTTTTTCCTGGGCCAGACCTTCCAAAGTAGCCAGGGCCCGCTCCACAGGCTCTACCACGTCTACCTCTTGCAGCTGAAGAGTCAGGCTCCGTTTCTCCAGCTGACTGAGGTCAAGAACCGCCGTCACCACATTGTTGAGGCGCTCCACATTTCTAGAAGCTAACTGGAGAAACCTGAGTTGCTTGTCACTCAACTCGCCCAACCGCCGGCCGCCCAGCAAATCCAGGGCATTCTTGATGGCGGCAATTGGCGTAAGCAGTTCGTGGCTCGCAAATGAGAGGTTTTCAGACACGATCTGTTCCCTCTGTTGAGCCTCTCTCAGGTCTTGGAAGCAAAGGACCGTGCCGGCACAATCGGGTGCTCCAGTGGAAACCGAACCCCCACGAACAAGATAAGGCACACCGAAAATGGTGGCTTCTTGTTGCCAGGAGCACAAAGATATGTTGTCCGCATTTGACCTGGTACCGACAGCCACCCCGGCCTCACGGTTGTCCTGGGACTTGCCAGTAACAGCCCCTTCCTGGGAGAACACCAGCGGGTCAAAACCAAGCAACGTCGTCAGTTCGACACAGGTTGGAGGTGGGTCATCTTGCCGTGAGCAACGCAGGATCTCCCGGCCTACCTTGTTGATGTAGCCGATGGTGTTGTCGCTTCTCACAAAGACGATGCCTTCAACCGCAGCCTCAAGGATCAGTTCCAACAAGGCAGCGTCTGCTTGCTGTGTATTGGGGCCAGCAGCTTGCACAGCATGTTCCCCTATAATGGAATGAGACGTAACCAAACCCTACTCGGTATCACTTACCGAGAGTTTCGCGCTTCCGGATTCGTTGAACTGCTTCAAATGCCACTTCGACCACCTGTGGATTGGCATCGTTCAGCAACACTTCCAAGCGGTCCATTACGCTGGCATCACCAATGAGCCCGAGCAAGTAGGCAGTATCCCCACGTTGGTTGTCGTCCTCATGCTCTAGGAGATCCAGAATGTAGGGATAAGCGCGCTGCACCAAATCAGGGCTGCGCTCAGCCACCCCCTCCAGAACAACCATCATGCCCATTCGCACCGACCAATCAGGGTCGGCCAACAATTCCAATGATCCGGAATAGAGATCACCATCTGCAACCATCATACCAGCAAGCCTTTCAGCATCTCCTTCTTTGATAATCTTCTTAAAACTGTCCGGATGAAATGATGATGGCTCGCTGTTCGCAAGCCTGTCCACCAAAAGATCTTCGCTAATGCTGCCAACCAGCTGGTCCTGTCCGTCAATGACCACCGCAGGCACCGCTCGAATACCATATTTCTGTCCATAATCGGCAAAGAGAGTGATATCTATTATCGTCGCTTCCAAGTAAGTGCTGGCGAGAGCCAACTGATTTACTAACCCCACAACAGTGGGACAATGAGGGCATGCCGGGCTCATCATCACCTCAAACCTGGTGGGCGTGATAAAAGTTTCCAGGGCTGAGAGGCTCCTTGGGGCAAGTGAAACTTCCCCTTGAGAGCGAGAAAGCAGACTTTGTAAAAAGGGGGCCATCTCCCTGCCATTGGGGAGAGCCATGTAGCGAAGGTTTGTTTGAATCTCAATGGTAGGAGGGCCATCTTCGCCATGGGTCAGGTATATCGGCTGCAGATGTTCACTTACAGAAGCCAACTCATCGATGAATGTGCGAAACTGTGCGGACAGAGAATTTCTGGTCAGATTCACCTTGATAATCACACGTTCTTGGAGCGTTTCCAGCGTACTTTTGGCAGTCGCCAATTCTTGGGGAGTAAGGGTGTAAGTGCTGGATGCGTCAGACATTATTGCTACAGTCCACAGTGTTCATTGCGGATGGAGGTTTCAGTGTTCAGTGTTCCCCGCTGCCGCTTCGCTTCAGACGGGATTTCCG
>JAUWKY010000017.1 GCA_030613915.1 Syntrophobacterales bacterium | reverse complement strand
GTCACGGGAAGTGAGAAGCTTGCGAAAAAATGTCGGCCTTAAATGACTAAGGTTTCAGTGTTCAGGACAGATGGAGGTTTCAGGTTTCAGTGTTCAGGTATGAGTATTCAGGTTTCAATTTTTGCCTTTGTGTTTTTTCTTACTGACACCTGACACCTGACACCTGGTACCTGAATCACACCCGACACCTGAAACCCTGCGATTTGGTGCTTGTAATTTGGGATTTTGGTTTGAGAATTTCCAATTGCGGTTTTCACATCTCTTATCCCACCGCCGATAAGATGGAGAAACCATGATGAATGCGGCCGAAAAGGTTCTTGATCGCAATACCTTAAAGGGGAAGGTGGATTCGCTGCGGAAGGCAGGTAAGCGAGTAGTCTTTACCAATGGCTGCTTCGACCTTATTCACATTGGACACATACATTTGCTCCAAAAGGCGAGGGAGCAGGGGGACTGTTTGATTGTGGCGGTGAACAGCGACAGTTCGGTGCAACAGATAAAAGAACCAGGTCGCCCGGTTATGCCAGAGGGTCAGCGAGCCGAGGTGGTTGCAGCCCTTGGTTGTGTTGACTGGGTCACCATCTTCGCTGAACCTGATCCCCTAGTTCTGATTAGGCTGCTCAAACCGGATGTCTTGGTCAAAGGGACTGATTGGTCGGAGGAAGAAATCATCGGAGCTCCAGATGTGAGAGAGGCTGGCGGGCAGGTGCTGAGGATCCAACTGGAGCCTGGTATTTCAACCAGTGCTCTGATCGAGAGAATTCGCTCAAGGTAAAAACTACTCTCGTCTCCGTTTCTGAGCGAGCAAATGAGCGGCCGCTAAAGGGCCGTAGTTTCCTTTCTCTTTAAGCTCCCACCAGGAAAACCCTTTGGACTTTAATAGAACGTCATATTCGCTCGCTGAAAGTGCTCCTGCTACGCACCAACTCCAGGCGTCCTCGAATCCTTCAGTTATTGGCTCCATCTCCCCAACGACAATGAGATCGGCCAGCGCCAGGTAGCCGCCTGGTCTGAGAATCCGGCATATCTCTGCCAGTGCTTGCCCTTTGTGGGGCATCAGGTTGAAAGAGCCGTTGGCAATAACCAGATCTACGTTTGCTGGTCGCAGCGGAAGTTGCTCAGCATCACCTCCCATCCAGTGACAGCCCGGGTGCGCGCTAGCATGCTCTTTGGCCTGTCGAAGCAAGGCGACAGTGATGTCAATACCGATTACCCTGCCTGGTGGCTGCAGAGAAAGAGCAGCAACCTGACTGTCGATACCTACACCACAACCCAAATCTATGACTGTCCAATGAGGTTCGAGCTTGATCTCCTGCAACGGATTCCCGCAGCCGGAGAAAAGATCCCAGGCTTTCTTGGAGATTGATAATCCTGAGGTGTCATAGCCGAGAGCATGAGCAAGATCCTCACCACTGGCAATGGGGGCGTGGCTCACGTTGGCTGTGCCGGAAGTAGCCAGCCTCGCATACACCTCTCGGATATAGGTTTTTATCTTCTGGTGCGATGATGTCTTTGGCATCTGATTGTGGGTTTCAGTGTTCCCCGCTGCCGCTTCGCTTCAGACGGGATTTCCGCTTCGCTCCAACAGGTTTCAGCTTCTATGTTTCTTCTTCCTGACACCTGGTATCTGTTGGGGCGATTGGCATTATGACAAAGAGGGTAGCAAGAAGCAACCAGCCCGGATAATTTATGCATCTGTGTCGCGAGACCGTGAAGATGACCGTCTCACCTGGCAACCACAGGGGCTTGAATCCGAGGCGTACTTGAATAGTACGTCGCAGGGTTCAAGGCCCGAGGACGCCCGGAAGGACGGTCATATCCACGGTCGGAGCAGCCGATTCATGAATTGTCCGGGCTAAGAGATCGGGTGGAGTTTGTCCCCTGGACAGAAAAGGGTGACATTGTTATAATCCGAACAATCTCATATACGTTTAGGAGGGGTTTATGAAGATATCCACTCGAGGTAGGTATGGCACGCGAATGATGCTGGACTTGGCTGCTCGTCACGATCAGGGCCCAACTCCTCTTAGGGAAATCGCCAAACGTCAGGACCTTTCGGTAAAGTACTTGGAGCAATTGATTATTCCACTGAAAGCCGCTGGGTACATTCGCAGCGTCCGAGGTGCCAGGGGTGGTTACACTTTGGCAAGGAAGCCTGACAAGATAAGCATTGGGCAAATCATAAAGGTTCTTGAAGGGGGTCTGTCCTTGGTAGATTGTGTTGAAGATCCCAAAGTTTGCGAGCGCGAAAAAAACTGCCTAACTCGTGACATCTGGCTCCGTATGAGTGAGCGATTAATGGAAGAACTTTCCTCTCTGACTCTTCGTGACGTCTTGGATGGTAAGAAATTACCAGCATAGTCGCAATAGGCGGAAAGGGGAGACTATAGGAACTCAGTATTTTTCCTGCCAAGGGAATGTTAGAGGCACCAGGCGGTACGTCGTACTTCTCAAAGTCCCTTCTCGATGAATAGTAGCTGTCGTTCGATTCCTTCATCCCCTGTGGTATAGTAAAGGTTAGGTTTAGCTATTGTCCATCCGGAAACTCCGGATGGACAATAGCTAGCGTTGCCAAGGCAGAAAGGAGGATGATGATGGCCATTCGAGTCCTGATAGAAAGAAGAATAGTCCCGGAAAATGAACCCGCTTTGAGTAGTCTTCTGATGAAGCTAAGAAGCAAGGCTATGCACGCCAAAGGCTACATCTCCGGTGAGACCTTGCGCTCCCTGCAAGATCCCTATGAGTACTTGGTGATCGGTACCTGGAACAGTTTGGATGACTGGAAAAGGTGGGAAGCAGAGAAGGAACGACAGGAGATCCAGAGTGAGATAGATAACCTGCTGCGGGCTCCTGCCGTTCAGCGGGTGTTTGTTTATGAGTAGGGTTGCTCACTTCGTTCGCCGCATAGCGCCAAGCGCATAGCGCATAGCGTTTGGTGAACAGTAAACGGATCTCTTCTGAATTGTTTACCCTTCACCATTTACCTCTCACTCGCTTTTACGCTTTGCGCTATGCGCTAAGCGTTTTCTAACGACGGGTGCCCAGATACCGTTCTTGCTCGCTGTAAATACAGCCGCAATATCCCTGCCGATAAAGATTCAATTCTTTCGATTTCTGTATGCCTTCTTGCCAACCTTGACGTAAGTCTCGATCGATGAATGGGATCCCGTGTTCTTGAGCCGCTTCCTCGCCGAGCTGGCGAACCAGTTCGTGATCCTGCCTCTTGCTGTACAGCAGGGTGGTGGTAAAAGCATCCATGCGGCTTTTCTTGGCCAGTTTGGCGGCTGCGTTTAGCCGGAGGTGGTAGCAGTAGTGGCAGCGATTGGATTCGCGGAACGCCACCTCCCGCAGGAAGCTGACCACATCATATTCGTCCCGGTATATTACCTCTAGGCCTACTTGTCCGGCAAACTGCTCCACCGTTTCCAAACGGCGACGATATTCCTGATAGGGATGGATGTTGGGATTATAGAAAAAACCGAAAACCTTAGAGCCCTCATCCTCCAGAACCTGAAGCGGATAGACGGCACACGGTGCACAGCACATGTGGAGCAGAATTTTCAAGATGGCACCTCATTAGGAGCTGGCAAGGCGTCAGAAGTGGTTGAGATTTAATTATAAGTCAAAGTGATAGTAGGGGCAAACATGACAGGAGTGTTGGAGTATCGGAGTACTAGAGTGCCCAAAAATTCCAAATAGCAAATCAGAAATCACAATGACTAAGGTTTCAGTGTTTCCCGCTGCCGCTTCGCTTCAGACGGGATCTTCGACAGGTTTCAGCTTTTTTGTTTTCTTCCCTGACACCTGACACCTGACACCTAAAACCCTGAGATTTGGTGCTTGGAATTTGATATTTTGCAATGCTCCAATTACCGCAGGGCATACCACCAATCGGTTCTACAGGCTAACCAGGTTACATGCTCTGGAGTTGCCTGCCTTACTTGAGTAACTTCTGAGCCGCTATGTGTATCGGATCCCAAGCGCCTGAGAAAGGCGGGGCATAAGCCAGGTCCAGATAGGCCAACTCGTCCAGGGAGAGGCCACCGGTCAGGGCAACCGCCAGCCCATTGATTCTTGAGACCACACCATCGCCTCCCACAGCCTGGGCTCCGAGAAGACGGCCGTTTTCGGTGTCGGCGACCAAGCGGATATGGAGTTCACGACTCCCCGGATAGCTGTGAGCTTTGGAGACACCTTGAATGGTCACCGCCTCTGCTTTTAGACCCGCTTCCCTGGCTTCTTCTGCGGTCAAGCCAGTGCTGGCTACCTCCAGATTGAACACCTTGAAGCAGATGGATCCCACAATTCCCGGAAATGAAAGGTTCTGGCCGCCGATGTTGGCACCGGCAATGCGACCCTGTTTGTTGGCAATATCTCCGAGTGGAGCATAAACCGGCCTGTGGCTAATGCGATGAAAGCACTCACAGCAATCACCGGCGGCATAGATATAAGGGATATTAGTCTGCAGGAACTCGTTCACAGAAATTGCTCCGGTGGAGCCAATCCCTAAACCAGCCTCAGAGGCAAGAGAAACCTGAGGAACCACACCGAGACCGAGGAGCACCAAATCAGTTTCAAAAGTACCACCACTGCTGTGGACGATAATCCCTCCCGTGTCCGTAGGCTCAAATCCCTCCAGACTGGTCTCCCCCATGAAGGTCACTCCATTGGTTTCAAGTTCTATGAGAATTTGTTCAGCAAAATCTTCTCCCAGTCTCCTTAGGGGGAGATCTTTTCGGTAAACGACAGTGGTCTCCAGTCCCAGTCGCCTGAAAGCTTCACACATTTCAAGAGAAATCAGGCCTGCACCCACTACCACAGCCCGTTTAGCTCGCTTCTCATGAATGAATTTTCTTATACGAATGGCATCAGTGACGTTTCGCAAACAGAAGATCCCCTCGAGGTCTTGGCCGGATACGCCTGGTAGTCGAGGAGTAGCACCGGTGGCCACCACCAGGTAGTCGAAAGCAAGGGTCTCACCGTCAGAAATTTCCACCCGCTTTTGCTCAGGTCGGATGGCTGCTACCCTGGTATGAAGTTTTACCTCAATGCCTGACTTGGCAAAAGCTTCAGGGGTCCGGGCAATGAGCTTGGCCTCATCCCTTATTACATCACCGATGTAATAGGGTGTGGGTCAGGCTGAGAACGAGACGTGCTCACCACCCTCCAGTATGATCACCTCCAGTTCAGGGTCAACACGTTTGGCTTTGGCAGCTGCACTCGGTCCTCCAGCACCACCGCCTACCACGACTAATCTCTTTTTCACGGCTCATCTCCTGGTTCAATCAGAAGGCACTTATTACTCCATGTCTTAAATCCGAATAGAGTTTGGCGAACTAGGGAGTCTGGCCGCCGAGGAGCCAAGCTGGATCTAAGGAAAAAGTTTCTCTCAAGACCTCAATATTGTCAGGAGAAAGCTGCTTTTCCCCAGCCTCAACGTCCTCAAGGTCCTCTTCGCTCATACCCAGTTTTAGAGCCACCACAGCCCGAGTAAGGCCGCGAACCTCCCTAAAATTCTGCAGGCGCTTGCCAATTTCCTTGTTGTCAATATCACTTTTCATAACGATCCCTTCCTACCGCTGTATTTATTCTGCAGGTCCGTTACTTATTGTGAAAGAACCTCAAAAGCCCTTTAATCTAACACACATGGTACTTTTCGTAAATATGACCCCAGCCTACCAATGACAAATGACCAATGACAAATGGCTAATGACACCGTATACTGGCACAATTCGTTTTATTGTCTCAAACCCTGAGCTGGTACGGAGGTAAAAGGATAATGTACGCGGTGATCATGGCTGGAGGTAAAGGTACCAGGTTTTGGCCGCGGAGCAGACAAAAGCGACCCAAGCAACTTCTCAATATCGTAGGGCGACGCTCTATGCTGCAACAGACCGTAGCGAGGATCACTAGTTTGCTGCCACCTGAGAATATAATAGTGGTGGCCGGTGAGAATCACGGGGAGGAGGTGCATAATCAGCTTGCCGAACTGCCCAAAGAAAATATCATTCTGGAGCCGGTAGGACGAAATACAGCAGCCTGTATAGGTTTGGCGGCACTCCTGGTGCAGCAGCGGGACAGCGCAGCAGTGATGGCAGTATTACCAGCGGACCATTTGATTACCGACGAGGAGCTTTATCTGGCGACGCTGCGGGCAGCAGTTGCAAGGGCCCGACTACAGCCAGCGCTCATCACTCTGGGAATACGGGCCACGACGGCCGAGACCGGTTATGGCTATATAGAGGCAGGAGAGCAAGTTGATACAGTACAAAATCACGGCTTCTACAAGGTGATTTCCTTTCATGAGAAACCTGACCGGGAGCGTGCTGAACAATACCTGGAACAGGGTAACTTTTTTTGGAACAGCGGAATGTTTGTCTGGCAAGCGGAGGCTATCCTGGAGGCAATGCGCAGCCATTTACCCGGACTTTACTCAGATCTCCAAAAACTGAAGTCCTTCCTTGATACGGGTGATTCTGAGGATGGAATCAGCCGCATTTACCCTGATCTGGAGTCCATTTCCATCGACTATGGTGTGATGGAAAAAGCAGATAATGTCTTAATGATACCTGCAGACTTCGGCTGGAACGACTTGGGAAGCTGGGCCTCTATGGCCCAGATCTGGCCTAAAGATGATCAAAACAACGTCTGCCAGGGTGAAATTATGGCTTTGGATTCCAGGCAGAATGTGGTGTTCAGTCGCCAGAAGCTGTGCGTTCTTCTTGGCGTTGACGACCTTATTGTGGTGGATACTGAGGACGCCTTGCTGGTGTGCCCGGTTCATAAGGCTCAGGATATCGGTAAAATTCTTGACGTGATAAGGCAGAGGGGCATGGAGCAGTACTTGTAAACCCCTGATTAGTTGGATTCGGCGCTGTTGTTTGACTCGGAGAGGCGATCTTTTTTCTCATCCAACCGGCGCAGCCCTTCCATAAGTAGGTGCATGGTGTCCTTGGACACCTGCCGCTTCATGGAGAGCCTCTCTGCGGGCTGAAACTGAAACTGCCCCTTTTCCCAAGCAAGTAGCTCATAGAAGGCTTGTTCGCCCAGTAATTCTCCAAGTGAGACCTGGTGAATGAAACCTTTGTCAAAGTGAATGTCAGCCTCATTTTCTTGGCCCGAGATGACAAGGACGCCAGTTCTGCCGTTGAGTGCGAGGGTCTGGACGAGTTCAGGAATGCTGAAAGTCTCGATGCTTCCCAGCATTCCCTTGTCCAACATTTCCTCCATTCTGGTGTTGGCCTGCTGCAATCGCTGGGTAAGAAGTTTCGTGAAATAGACACTAAGGGAAGGATTCTCCAGGATCAGCCGATCGAAATCTTCCTTGCTTATCTGCAACAAAATCACAGGGGTTTTTGCCCTGATGGTTGCTGATATCGGTTCGCCTGAAATGAGAGACATTTCCCCAAAACACTCACCTTCAGAAAGGGTGGCAAGCACTTCTTCCCGTATTTGCCCACCCTCGCGCAATACCAATACCTCCCCTTTGGTAATTACATAAAGAAACTTGCCCACATCACCCTGCTGAATGATGTCGGTCCCAGTATGAATTTGTTGGAGCTGAAGTAAAGGAATAATCTTCTCCAGTGAGGCTTCCGGAAGGGGAGCAAAAATAGGCATGACCTGAAGTTTGGCGAGGTCAAGTTTTAGTTCGGCTAGGTGTTTCAATGTTTCCCGGGTGATGGCTATACGGCGCCGCCGTTTCATGACATTGAAAGTGACAGTACCCATGAAACAGCAGCAGCGCAGGGTGCCGATTTCCTCACCAATGCCAAGGGTGGCATACGCTACACCTTTAGAAAGTGGTAAGAGGTAGGGATGGCACTGACCCAGAGCTAGGAGGCAGACCTTATCGGTCTCCTCCAGGACGATCTGCGGATAGTCTATGGTGATCTGATCGCCTTTGGAGAAGGTCGGACATTCAGAGACCTTCTCGGCGATCATGGTTACTCTCAACAAAGCCATAACGGTTATCTCAGGTTGAGACTGCAGAGTTAGTTTGTTTTGACCAGGGCCTTATAGCAGACTTCTTCGGGGCAACAAAATTGTACCGCTTTCCCCAAAAGTCTTTTTGATGTAACATATTCGCCTGACGAAAAAGTTATCGAGTATGGCCCTGTTAGCAATTCCACCTCCGTCCGAGAGAGAATCTTCGTGCAGTTACAGGCACCGTTAATAGCCTAAGCAATTTTAGTGCCGCAAGGAGACACGAGTATGAAAGTTCTGGGCATCCTTGGCAGTCCCAGGAGAGAAGGAAATACCGAAATCCTTCTGGATGAGGCTCTAAGAGGTGCGAGCGATCACGGGGGCTTGTGCGAGAAAGTTATCTTACGGGACTTAAAAATCACGCCTTGTCTGGAGATTTACAAATGTGCTGAGGACGGAGTCTGTGCAATTCAAGATGAAATGCAGGGCCTGTTTCCGAAAATTATTCAGGCAGAGCGGTTGATCCTAGCATCCCCCATATTCTTCTACAGTGTCCCAGCGTTGGCCAAAGCAATGATCGATCGGTGCCAATCCCTTTGGGCCAAGAAGTATATCTTGAAGTTGCCGGTTTCCCCCATTGCTGAGCGCAAAGGTGTTTTTATCTCGGTGGCGGCCACCCGTGGCAAGAAGCTTTTTGATGGGGTGAGACTAACCGTTCAATATTTCTTCGACGCCATCGATGTAGCCTACAGCGATGAACTTTTTGTCCGAGGAGCTGATGAGAAAGGTGAGGTCAGAGACCAACCGGAGGCGCTCAAAGCAGCATACGATTTGGGCCAACGGTTGGTTCTAGAGTAAAAAAAGCTGGAATGAGAGCAAAATTTAAGTGCCAAGTTCGCATCTTCAGATATAGACTGTTGCTTTCAAACCCCATCAATGTAAGAGAGGAAGGAGGGTATCCTATGCTATTTATGGCCGTTTTTACCTATGAACCTCAGGACAGAGACCAGGTGATAAAGCGACGCATCGATGGTCTCGGTAATCCCAGAGGAGTGACGGTTAAGGGAGAGTGGTTCGATATTTCCGGTCATCGAGTCTTCCGTCTCTTTGAAGCAGAGGATGGTGCTCACGTGGCTGCTTCTTTTTACGATTGGACTGATCTCGGGGTAGCAGAGTTGATTCCCGTTGTTGAAACCGAATTTGCCCTTAAACTGCTCAAGAGGGTCAGTCGCAAATAAAATGTGTGAGTAGTCGCAGTTTATTTAGGAGAATGCGAGCCACTCAGACCACCCAAGTATATGGTAATTCATTGCATCCGTGTGGTGGTCAACTTGACAGCAGAGATTCTCATGGGCTAACCTGATGTTGTATCTTGGGAGCACCCTGGTGTCTGCCCGGATGTTTCAAGGATTGACGTCGCGAGAGCATGGAGAAGGGTGTGCCACCGGCCAATGAATACGGGCAGCCATTTGATTGAATCCCGCCATAGCGGAGACGGACTGATGCAGCGTGCAAGTCTTAGGACCTGGATGAAATGTTTACTGATGGTGCTGATGCTCATCAGTGGCTGCAGCAGACCACTAGTGAGCAGGCTGGTGACCATCGAGACGGTGAAACCCCCAGAGGTTGACACCCAGAGAGTTAAAATAATTGGTGTCCTGCCTTTCAAAAGTCCTGAACAGACCGTAGGGCGACAACTGCAAAAGGAGATGGTTGAAGGACTTACCGGTGAGATGTTCCTGGCACTAACGGTACAAGTGGACAAGAATTTTCAGCCGAATTCTGATGCCTTCCGCAAATTGGGTAAAAAAGCTGATGTCAATGGGTTGCTACTGGGTGAGATCACCGAATATTCTGTGCTGGTCTCGACAGATACCATATCCATGCTGGCCCTTCGAAAATTTGGTACTGGCGAACCGGCAGAATACGGCTGGCTGGCCGTAAATGAGGATCCATCCATCGGAGATATTTTCTACTACAGCCTTGAGAATTTACAACGTCCAAACATCGTTCAGGTTTACATTACCAGGATGTCCTACTCCCTGGCCGTGCATCTGCGTCTAATTGAGGCTACGAGTGGCAGCACCATCTGGGAGAAAGAAATCTCCAGACATTTGGAAAGATTTAGTTTGCCTGGTCGTCCAGTGAATACAGAAGCCGAGATCAGACGTATCCAGGTCTCAGTTGTTAAGGAGGCGGTTACTCACTTGAGGCCACAGGAGTCCACCGTACAGCGAATGCTAAGGGGCCCCCTGATCACTATTGATCCAAAGGTTACCAAGCTGATCCGCAAGGGAATTGATGCGGCTGCCCGCAACAATTGGGGGCAAGCTGAAAGCTTGTTCCTGCAAGTGCTGGAAAAGGACCCTGACAAGTGCACCATCATCGGCAACCTCGGTGTGGTGTATGAGAAAAGCGGGAGATTCTTGGAGGCGTTGGCCGCTTACGAGCGGGCATATCGCTGTCAGCCGCGAGATCCAACTTATCGCTACTATAGTGATGATTTGCAGACTGCTTTTGCTCCAGACCTCAGTAAAGAAGACTTACCGACTGTAGTGCTTGGTGGGCGCGAGGATGGAGTCATGTACCTGGACGGAGGAGAAAATCGCCGCCATCATCCGGGTGATACTTTTGTCATATACCGGGCGCAGTCTATACGGGACCGGAAGACGGCTGAAATCAAGACGTATGTGGAAACTGAGTTGGCCAGAGGAGAAATAATCGAAGTTCGTGAGCAAATGTCTTTGGGACGACTCCTGCTGTATGATCCTGAGAGAGAAGTCCGGAGAGGCGACATGGTGCGGTTCGAAAAGTGAGGGAGGCAGAACCGGCTTGAGTATGAAAGGGTAAAGAACATCCTTGAGGGAGCGAAGGAGTCTTCTCCTCCCTAAGAACGTGAACGAGGATCCACACTGACTGATTTTCAGCAAAGAAAAGGCCCCAACAAACGTTGTCCCATCTGGTTGTTCCCGGGCCACCGTTCTCCCCCCAGCGTCATCATGAACGCCGGTATTTCTGCCACCTGGCTGGGTTACTAGGTCCGCCCAGTAGGCCCTATAAGACTATCTTTCTCAGGCCAACCGTGATGGTTACCGCCATACTTCTCTATCTCTATGAACTCGAGTACAGTGAGGTCCTGGCAGAGAAATGAGAAGAGGAGATGTTATAACCTATCATTATCGCAATACATTTTGAGCTTGATCAGCCTTGGAATCGCGTGTAGAGTATCGTTGGCTGCGGCTGGCATGAGGTGAATCGGCACATGCGAGAAAAACTCCATAGACCGGCTGTCCACAGGAGGAAACGGTTCGGTCCCATCATGAGACGGCTGATAAAGAATCGCACTTTCCCGGTACTCGGTGCCATTCTGCTTGTTTTTTTACTGAGTTCCCTGGGGGTGCTGCTCTTTGAATACCCTGCCAACCAGAGTTTTCATAGCCTGTGGGACGCAATCTGGTGGACCCTTGTCACTGCCGCCACCGTTGGCTACGGTGATAAGGTTCCTTTGACCACCGGCGGACGATTTGTTGCCATTTTGGTCATGTTATTTGGCATTGGGCTTTTGGGCATGGTCACCGGTGGGATTGCATCCTGGCTGGTGGAATGGAAGATCAAGGAGGGGAGCGGCTTGGCCGATCAGAAAAAAGTAAAAAAGCATTTTGTTATCTGTGGTTGGAAAAATGAGATGGTCTCGGTGCTTGAGGACATACTCAGGGTTAACCCGGATCTTTCCGATGAGGACATTGTTGTGGTGAGTACGGTGGAACCGGTGGAAGTGGAGAATTTACGCTCCCGTCCGAGTCTCCAAAACATTCGCTTTGTCCGGGGTGACTACGTGGAGGAGAATGTCCTGCTCCGCGCCAATATCAAGCAAGCCGCCAAAGTGCTTGTCCTCGCAGACAACAGCACCCAGGCGTCCGATCAGGAAGTGGATGCGCGCACTGTCATGAGCGTTCTGACCATCAAAACAATATCCAAGGATATATACACGTGCGTGGAACTGATTGATGCAAAGTTCAAGCGCTACCTGGAAAATGTCCATTGCGACGAGATTGTTTTGAGCCGCGAATACAATAGGATTCTCCTGGCTAACGCCACGGCGGCTTCTGGCATTGCCCACATCATACAAGGTTTACTCGATGTGGAGGGTAGTCGGCTCGTCACCAAAAACTTCCCGGCCCAGTTCGTGGGGGATACCTTTGCCAATCTCAGCAAATATTTTATGGAGGCTGAAAACACCATCCTCATCGGCATATTGGAAAATACCGGCAACATTTTCCAGCGCAAGCGAGAAGCACTCCAGGAGGCCCAGAAGACCCCGGACATCTCCCGGCTGGTATCCAATCTCCAAGAAGTAAAAGAGCTGCGAGGAAATCTGCCGGTGTTCAATCCCGGACCGGACTATGAGGTCAAGTCTTTCTCCAAGGCCATTTTAATTCAGGCCTGATTTACTAGGCACTAAGGACATCTGTCATTGCACGTTTAGATGCGACACTAATAATGAAAGTTCATTGCAATGAAAAATGATACATGCGAAATGGGATATGAGAAATGGATGAGCAGGGCGTCATTGAAAAACTGAGAAAGATCAAACTATTTCACACTGTCAAAGATGACGAGGAGAGACTGACCAAACTGGCACGCATCGTGACCTGGCAGCAGTGCAAAGCAGGAGTTGAGGTGCTCAGCGAAGGAACAGAAGGTAGCGAGTTATATATTCTTCAAAAAGGTACGGTCAGGATTATCAAACGGACTCTCGATCAAGAACGGTATACCATCGTCACCTTGAAGGCCGATGAAGATGCCTTTTTTGGTGAACTGGCTCTGCTAGACAGAGAAGTTCGTTCTGCCTCGGTGCTTGCCGAAACTGATTGCGAATTTCTAGTTATTAATCGGGAAGATTTCAACCAACTGGGAGAGGAGGATCCCCGGCTTGGCCTTCCGGTAACCAGGGCCATTGCCAAAGAGCTGTCCAAGAGACTGCGCAAAGCGAATCAAGACATGGTTTTGCTCTTCGAAGCATTGGTGGAGCAGGTGGCGGAGAGTGGTGGTCTGGAGGAGGGCTAAAGAAGGGGGCGGGGTTTGCCTGCCCGCCAGTGCCACGCTTTGGCAGGCGGGCCCCCGCCCGTAATGCAGGTTAGACATTATTCGCAAA
>JAUWKY010000054.1 GCA_030613915.1 Syntrophobacterales bacterium | reverse complement strand
AACGTCAGGATAGTTCTGGACTCGAATTTGCTCTCAACGCAGCTCGGGCGAAATTGCCTCAGGGCACCATTCGTCGGAAGGTGGAGTTGAAATGGAGGGAAGACTTTTAAACATCGGCTTTGGTAACACGGTGGTGGTGGATCGAGTAGTTGCTATTGTTTCCCCCGGATCTGCACCAATGAAGCGGCTGAAAGAGGACGCCAAGATGGCCAAAAAACTCATTGATGCCACCATGGGGCGACGCACTCGGGCAATCATCATCACCGACAGCAATCATGTCATTCTTTCCGGAGTGCAGGCTGAGACAATTGCTCAACGGTTTACGGCCGATTCTCTTGGCAAAGATGGCGATAGCAAAATAAAGTGATGGACTCTACTGGGCAACTCTTCGTGCTTTCTGGCCCATCAGGGGTGGGAAAAACAAGTTTGCGGACGGGGGTGCGGAAGAGATTTCCCGAGCTCGCCTACTCGATTTCCTATACCACCAGGGCATCGCGCCAAGGAGAGTCAGAGGGTCGAGACTACCATTTCGTCTCATTGGAGACTTTTCTTGCGATGAAAGAGGCGGGTGCTTTTGTTGAGTGTGCCCAAGTCCACGGGAATTATTACGGAACTTCTCGTACGCAGTTGGAAAAACACCTGAATGACCGGCGGGACCTGCTTCTGGAGATTGACGTCCAGGGTGCTCGCCAGGTGAAAGAGCATTTTCCCCGCGCCTGTTTCATTTTCGTTTTGCCGCCTGATCGTGAGACCTTGAAGAAACGTCTTAGTGAAAGGGGTACCGAACAGGGGAGGGATGTGGAGGCCAGGCTGGACAACGCCTCCAGAGAACTTGGAGAGGCGTCTTGGTATGATTACTTGATAATCAATGATGTTCTGGAGGAAGCTGTAGAGGCGCTCGCAGCTATCGTCCTCTCCACACGTTGCCGGCGACAGGCGATTCTCCCGCGAGTACGTAATCTGATCCAACCGGACTGAGCTCTGCACTTTACATGATAGAAACTATTTACGGTATACATCCAGTCCGCGAAGCGCTTAGAGCTCGAGGCCACAGGGTCAGGGAAATCTGGGTAAGCCGGAGTGGACAGAACCGCACTGTTGCGGAAATCCTGGCCCAGGCGAGGGAGCTCGGCATCAAAATCCGCTCCCACGAGCGGCAACGCCTGGACGCCAGGGCAGGGACCACTGCCCACCAAGGAATTGTAGCTCTCCTCTCTCCTTCTTCATTCGTCGATCTGGATGACATCCTCGAAGCGGCCCAGCGTGACGATCCTGCACTTATCTTGGTATTGGACGGTATCCAGGACCCGCAGAATCTAGGTGGTCTCATTCGTAGCGCCTATGTCTGTGGAGCTCACGGAGTGGTGGTACCAAAAGATCGGGCTGCCTCTCTGACTGCTGCGGTGGCCAAGGCTTCAGCCGGCGCCCTGGAGCACATGGACGTTGCTCGGGTCACTAATTTGAAGCGAACCCTGGAGCTTTTCAAAAAACAAGGAATCTGGGTGGTGGGCTTGACCATGGAAGCGGATCGCTTTCTTTATGAAATCGATCTCTGTCAGCCGACGGCTCTGGTGATCGGCGGAGAGGCCAAAGGCATCCGACCGCTGGTGAGGCGGACTTGCGATCTACTCGCTGCAATTCCCCAGCAAGGCCGGCTCGATTCGTTCAATGCTGCAGCGGCTGGTGCTATGGCTTTGTATGAGACAATGCGTCAACGACTTACGGTCGCTCTCCAAAAATAGCAGTTCCCACTCGAATCAGTGTTGCGCCTTCCTCGATGGCCACCTCAAAATCGCCAGACATACCCATGGACAGTTCATGCATTTCAACATCAGGTAACTGAGCCTCGGTTATCTCCTGGCTCAGCTCTCTCAGCCGGCGAAAGTGTGGCCTGGCACGTTCCGGATCGTTGAAGAAAGGCGGCATGGTCATAAGTCCCCGGATTTGTAGATGAGTGAATTCGGAGAGCTGTCGGATTAGTTGGAGGCACTCGGCCGGATGAACACCACTCTTACTCGCTTCGCCGGCGAGGTTCACCTGGATGATGATGGGAAGCACTCGCCCCAAAGGTTGAGCGCGGCGGTTCAATGCAGTAGCCAGTTTCAGAGTATCGACAGTTTGAATAAGGTCGAAGAGCTTAACCGCATATTTTGCCTTGTTACTTTGCAAACGCCCAATGAAATGCCAACTTGCCTGGCCTCCCACCTGTTCGATTTTGTTTCGGGCTTCTTGGACGTAATTCTCTCCCAATATTTGCAGACCCGCTGATACCGCTTCCTTGATACGCTCAACCTCTACGGTCTTAGTGACACCGACCAGTTTGACCGACTCGGGTGAGCGGTTCGAGCGGATGGCAGCATCCGCTACCTGCTCTTTGACCCGGGCGAGGTTCTCTGCAACTGACATTTTCTCACCACTGAAATATCCGGGTTAGAAGGGATCGGCAACTCGATGACGACGTAATAACTCCACGGTCTCGCAGAGGGGCAAACCCACCACGTTCGAGTAAGAACCCTCGATCCGTTGAACCAAACAACCGCCAATGCCCTGGATACCATAAGCGCCAGCCTTATCCATAGGCTCACCAGTTGCAATGTAGCCTTCAATATCTGCAGCGCCGAGCCTTCTCATAAAAACCTCGGTCTCAACTGCTTGGCTCTCCTCCACCCCACATTGTGCGTGTAACAGGCAGACTCCGGTAATGACATGATGGCTGCGCCCGCTTAGGCGGGAAAGCATGGCCGTGGCCTCAGTTACGTTGACTGGTTTTCCCAAGATTTCCTCATCAACAACGACAATGGTGTCTGCCGCCAATACCCATTGTTGGGGGTACCGTTGCGCCACCTCCTTGGCTTTCTCTTTGGCGTAATAGGTGGCGTGACCTCTCGGTTCCATGCCCCTCTGGCTGGTTTCCTCCAGTCTGCTGGGAATGACCGTGAAAGAGAACCCTAGCTGGCGCAAGAGTTCTCGACGCCGCGGAGAACCTGAGGCGAGGATAAAGGCTTCATTCTTTTTGTTCTTATTCATTTCGCTCAGATGTCGTCTTCCCGTCTACCTTTGGCAACTTGAAAAGTTTGCGGGCGTTTAAGGTCGTCTGCATGGCCACCTCTTCTAAGGGGAGATTTCGTAGTGATGCAATTTTTTCTGCAGTGTGGATGAGAAAAGCTGGCTCGTTTCGTTTTCCTCTTTTGGGTACCGGAGCCAGAAAAGGGGCATCGGTTTCCAGGAGCAACCGGTCAAGAGGACATTGCCGGGCCACATTCTGCAGGATTTGCGCTTTAGCATAAGTCACGGGACCTGCGATGGAGAGATAAAAGCCCAGATCCAAACATTTTTTTGCAAAGGACCAATCACCTGAGAAACAATGCATGGCCCCACCTATTTCCCAGGCTTTCTGTTCTCGCAAAATCTGCAAGACTTCTTCGTGAGCCTCCCGGTCATGGATTACCACGGGCAATTCCAGCTGTCGGGCCACATTGAGCTGTTCATGCAGACAGGAGATCTGTACTGGGCGCGGTTTATAGTCGCGGTAGAAGTCGAGGCCTATCTCGCCGTAAGCTACCACCTGTGATTTATGGCCCAGGGTCAGCAATTCTTGGAAAACCTTGGACGAGAGGGCGCAGGCATTGTGGGGGTGGATGCCTATGGTGGCATAGATCTCTCCGTTGGCCTCAGCCAGAGCAATGGCCCGCCGGGAGGTGGGAAGGTCGATGCCTATGGTAATGATTTGCTGAACACCCACGTGCCTTGCTCTCGCCAAAATACCCTTTTGCTCTGCGACCAAGTCCTCAAAGTCTAAATGGCAATGGGTGTCAACAAGCATGTTTAGTTACAGCAGGTTAAGAGGAAGTAATCTCGGCATTTTGGCTTACCAGAGAATTTAATAAATCCGTCTATGCACTTAACTCCGCGAAACCCTCCTCTCCCCTTGGAAACTATGTCACAATTCACCGAACCCGTCATTCCGGACGAGCGCCGCTTCGCGGGGCGAGATCCGGAATCCAGTGAAAATTCAATAACGTCATTTGATGTCTGGTTCCCCGCCTTCGCGGGGACGTTGTCTGGATCCCGGCTCGCGTCCGCTGCGGGCGGCCGTGGCCGGGGTGACGGATTGCGACACAGTCTATTGGGGGGAGAGGGGACATGTAGTTATCCTGCGGAGCTAAATAAATAGGCGTTTTTCGAATTTGATCGCGGCTTCGCCGCGCTCCGGCTGCACTATAGGAAGAAAAGCTAGGGGTGTCAACGATTGGGGTGATATTTGTGGTTTAATCTCGCCCACTGTTGGGATAAAACAAGAAAAAGGAGCAATGCATATGGAATCATTTTTGATTCTCGGAGCCGGACGCTTCGGATCCCTGGCAGTACAAAGAATTTTGGCACGAAAGAAGGTCCCACGCCTGGTGGTGGTGGACCGAGATGGTCACGTTTTGGAAAAACGAAGAGAGAATGCAGTCGAGACAGTTGAACAGGATGCCATAGATTTCCTCGTTCACTATCCGGGTCTTGGTTCCGAATGGATCGTTCCGGCCATTCCGGTGCACGTTGCCTTTGCCTGGTTGTGCCGACAATTGGCCAGAGAGGGGGCAGTTACTCAACTTGCAGTTCCATCCATACTCGACCAAAAAGTCCCCAATTCTCTACGAGCAAAGACGGGGGCTCTCTATGCCAGCTTTGCCACCTTTCGCTGTCCTGACGACTGCGATGAACCTGAGGAGAGTTGCACGGTGACAGGGGAGGTTCGTGAAGCTGATTTGTTTGATGTTGTTCGGAACATAGAGGTGGAGGGCTATGTAACCTTGGTGGTCCGCAGCAATCAGCTGGCGCCGGGGGTGGGCGGTTACCAGTTGTCAGTTCTTTGGCGGCTTCTTGAAGAGGCGCGATCAACAGAGAAGGACATCTTGGTTGCCACTGCCTGTCGCTGCCATGGGGTGATCCACGCGCTGCGGTTCAACCGCAAAGCGCAGAGCGCATAGCGTCTGGTTTCAAAATCTTTTACTCTATGCCCTTTGCTCTATGCGCTTTGCCCTTTGCGTTAATCATTGACGCTCTTGATTGATGTCGCTATACTTTCGAAAAAGTCAAATAGTAAAAGGGGTTATGGGAGTGGCCAACTGCAGCGACTATGATAGGGAGCATCTATGAGCGAAACTGGACATGCAGTGCTGGATGCGATTCGCTCTAGAAGAAGTATCAGACACTATAGCGACGACCCGGTAAGCGACGACGATGTGAGAGCTATCTTGGAGGCGGGTCGCTGGGCTCCCTCCGGCTTGAACAACCAGCCATGGCGCTTCGGTGTGGTTCGAGCTCCGGAATGTAAGAACACAATTTCGGAACTGACCCGCTACCGGGAGATCATTCGTAACGCCCCAGTTATTATTGCGGTCTTCATGGATAATGATGCTGGTTATGACCGGGTCAAAGACTGCCAGTCAATAGGTGCCTGCCTGCAAAACATATGGCTGGCCACTCACACTTTGGGTCTGGGAGGCGTCTGGCTCGGTGAGATTTTGAAGAACAAAGAGAGGGTAGCTGAGATTTTTGCAACACCTGAGTCGTATGAACTCATGGCGGTTTTCGCAGTTGGACATCCGAAACATCGGCAGCAGAAATCCCAGCGGAAAGAGCTATCAGAACTCATCTTCAAAGAATTATGAAGAGAGAATCAGGCAGTAAAGGGTGTAGGGACACCGGATTACAGGGAGGTTCGCTCCAGCGGAGCAAGGAGGGGAGGATATGAAAATGGATGGTGGTGTTGCCAGTAAAAGTCGTTTGCTAGTCGTAATGCTTTCGATTCTTCTCCTTGTTGGCTCCGGGTGTGCGGCCTGGAAAAACTCTCGGGACACCTCTGAGGAAACTGGCGAGAAGAAAAGCGAGGTTAAGGGTCCGGCTCCGGTTTACTATGACTTTGTTGATATTCTGATTCCTGCAGAACTTTCCCTGGTCAAAAAAAGCTCCTTTGTTTACAGTACACCCTCTTTTTCAGCGGGCGTCCTGGTATTCGAGGGCTATGTGCAGGGCGAATCTTTGGTAAATTTCTTCACCACGAACATGCCCAAAGATGGCTGGACCCTCAAATCCAGTTTTCGCTATCGACGAGTGATCCTCAGCTTCGAAAAAAATGAACGCAGCTGCTTGGTGACCGTCACCGAGTTCCCCCTGAAAACCAGGGTTGAGATCTGGGTAGCCCCACAGATGGCGGCATCTATGCCCTGATATCAGTATTCAGACATCAGCTGTCAGCGCTCAGCTTTCGGTTTTCAGAACTGGCTAACGTGCAACGAAACCGATCCTTGACCACCACTGAGGGCTAAACTGCGGTAATTATCGTTTACTGATAGCTGACAACTTTAAAAGACGAGGCATTATGGCCGAATTAAAAGACCGAAAGATTTTACTGGGAGTAACCGGCGGCATCGCCGCATACAAAGCCTTGGAGTTGACCAGGCTTTTGGCCCTGGAAGGAGCTAGGGTTCGGGTGATTATGACCCGGAGCGGAATGGAATTCGTCCAACCTCTTTCCTTCCAGGTGCTTTCCGGCCAGCCGGTTTGCACTCATCTCTTTGATCTGGAGACAGAATCGCGAATTGGCCACATTGAAGTGGCCACCGAGGCTGAAGTTGCTGTGATTGCCCCCGCTACCGCCAATATCATTGGCAAACTAGCCCATGGTATTGGTGATGATTACCTGACTACGGCCTTGTTGGCGTGCACCGCTCCTAAAATCATTTGCCCAGCTATGAATGTGAACATGTTTGAGAACCAGGCGGTCCAAGAGAATCTGGCCAAGCTGCGCAGTTGGGGATTCCATCAGGTTGGTCCGGATGCCGGTGACCTGGCCTGTGGTGTCCAGGGCCTCGGGAGGTTGGCGCCTGTGGATGAGATCGTGGAGAAAATTCGCCAGGTATTGACCCCGCAATCTCTTCAGGGAAAACAGGTGCTGGTAACCGCGGGTCCCACCAGGGAAGCGCTGGACCCGGTGAGACATCTGACAAACCCTTCTTCAGGCAAAATGGGCTATGCTCTGGCGCGGGTGGCGCACAGAAGGGGAGCAGAGGTCACCCTGGTGAGCGGACCTACTTTCCTGAACTCTCCCTATGGGGTGAAGGAGATTAGAGTAACCACTGCCAAGGAGATGCACCAGGCTGTTGTTGAGAAAATGGTGCAGGTGGATGTGGTAGTGATGGCTGCGGCAGTTTCCGATTATCGCCCCAAGGTGATGGCAGCCGGAAAAATAAAGAAGAGCGACGACAATGAGTCGTTAGAGTTGGAGCGAACTGAAGACATCCTCTTTCGCCTGGGGGAACTGAAAAACAACCAGATTCTGGTTGGGTTCGCTGCAGAAACTGAAAACTTGCTGGAAAATGCCAAGGAGAAACTTCAGCAGAAAAATTTGGATTTTATTGTGGCTAATGATCTCACCGTAGACGGTGCCGGGTTTGGTAGCGACACCAATGAGGTAACCATTTTGTGGCCGGGAGGCGAGGTAGAGAACCTACCTTTAGAAAGCAAAGAAGTGATTGCGGCCCACATTTGGAATCGGGTGGAACGTCTGTGGCAGACATGAGATGGTCAGTATTTGAGGTGCTTCAGGATAAATGGGCCTTACGTTTATGGGTACCTAAGAAACCTGTTATAATGAAAGTCAAGAATAACCTTTACCGGGCAAGAGAAGCATGCGTTTTGCCGATCAGAATAAAAAAGCCAGTTCAGGCGGGGAGTTGGGAAGATCACCACGCCCAGATCTGGCTGAATTGGCATATTCCCTGCGCCAGCATCTCAGCTATCAGGCCCTAATGGGCTTGGAATGGTTGCCGTGTCAGCCGATCACCTCCATCCAGGACCTCCCGGAAACCCTGGAACAGATTCGTGCCGACTTGGGAGAGTGTACACGCTGTCAGCTTCACTCCGATAAAACCCATATTGTTTTTGGAGAAGGAAACCCTTCAGCCAGAGTAGTTCTTGTTGGAGAAGGGCCAGGTCAGGAAGAGGACCGATTGGGTCGGCCCTTTGTGGGTCCTGCAGGTAGGTTGCTCGACCGTATCATCGCCGCTATGGGATGGCGGCGGGCTGAGGTCTATATTTGTAACGTGATCAAATGCAGACCGCCGAGAAACCGCGATCCCCAGGTAAACGAAATAGAGCAGTGCGGTCCCTTCCTTTGGCGTCAACTTCGAGCTATTCGACCTCAGGCGATTTTGGCCTTGGGAAGCTTTGCCGCCCAATTCTTGCTCTCCACTCAGCAACCAATCTCCAAACTTCGCAACAGAGTTCATCTTTTTGAAGGAATTCCAGTGGTACCAACCTATCACCCTGCGTATCTTCTCCGCAATCCTCTCCAAAAGCGAAAGGTGTGGGAGGACGTCCAGTTACTTCTATCATTAGTGCGGGGGGAAACAAAGAGATCCGAGTAATGGGAATCGCCGCATGACAGGGGGGCAAGTCCACAGTGTCCAATTTTAATTTTGTTGGGAACAGCAAGAGGTTAATGAAAGTGTCCAGAAAGGGGAAAAATGCAGTTTACAGCTAAGTTAGAGGTGTCCACTAAAAAATCTAACCTTTTGACTGTTCTGGCAGGATCGGTGCTTATTGTGCTGCTGTTATGTTCACTTCCCCTTTCACTGGCTGGAGACAAGCACATCAAGGTCTTGCGTATCGAGGAGACCATAAATCCTGGAACCGCAGCTTTTCTGGCGAGAGGAGCAACGCAGGCAGTGGAAGAAGATGCGGTCCTTCTGGTGGTGGAGTTGGATACTCCAGGCGGTCTGGTTACCTCAATGAGAACCATGATAAAGACCATTATGAACGTCCCGATTCCGGTGGTGGTTTTTGTGTCGCCCAGCGGCGCCCAGGCTGCTTCCGCCGGTGTTTTCGTTGTCATGGCTGCTGACATTGCCGCCATGGCCCCGGGTACAAATATAGGCGCTGCTCACCCGGTTGTGGCAGGTGGTAAAGACATGGATGAAACCATGGGCACCAAGGTGGTCAATGATCTGGTGGCTTTTATCAAAAGCATTGCCACCAGACGTGGCCGCAATGCTGAGTGGGCTGAGGAAGCGGTGCGCAAGAGTGTATCAATAACCGCCGAGGAGGCTTTGAAACTCAAAGTGATCGACCTGATCGCCAGAGATATGGATGAACTGCTGCTCAAACTGGAAGGCTGGCCGATTCAAACCAAGGAGGGTGAGAAGAAACTGGCACTCAAAGGACTTCCTGCAGAAACAGTAGAGGAGAATCTGCGGGATAAGATCCTCAAGACCATTAGCAATCCAAATATAGCCTATCTATTGATGCTCATCGGTATGGCCGGCCTTTATTTTGAGCTTTCTCATCCGGGTGCTATTTTCCCGGGAGTTGTAGGCGGCATTTCCTTGATTC
>JAUWKY010000126.1 GCA_030613915.1 Syntrophobacterales bacterium | reverse complement strand
GCTACCAAATTATCACCTATCCGGGTGCGCCCTCCCCCTCGATGGTGCGGGATTCTTCGGCACGGAGTTCCTTACGAAGCACCTTTCCCACCATGCTCTTGGGAAGTTCCTGACGAAATTCAACCATGCGGGGAACCTTATAGGCTGCTAGTTTATCCTTGCAGTGAGCTATAACTTCTTCTTCTGTAAGGGTTTCTTCCGGTTTGACCACAACGAATACCTTCACGGTCTCACCTCGGTAAGCATCGGGAACACCAATGCTCACCGCGTCGGCAATCTTAGGGTGTTCATAGAGCACTTCATCGATTTCCCGCGGGTAGACATTATAGCCCCCGGCAATGATCATGTCTTTTTTGCGATCCACGATGAAGACGTAGCCGTCCGCATCCATATAGGCTATGTCCCCGGTATAGAGCCAGCCATCTCTGAGGGTTTCTGCGCTCTCTTCCTCCATATTCCAATAGCCGCTCATGACCTGAGGCCCTTTCACCACCAGTTCTCCGGGTTCGCCCACAGGCATCTCCCTGGTGCCACTCTCCAGGTCCATGACCCTGGCGTCCGTGGAGGGTAAGGCAATACCGACGCTTCCCGGCTTTCGCTCGCCTTTAATGGGGTTCGCGTGGGTCACGGGTGATGCCTCGGTAAGACCATAGGCCTCAAAGATAATACCGCCGGTAATCTCCTCAAATTGATTCATGATCTCTACCGGCAGGGGGGCCGAACCGCTGAAACAGTAGTTGAGCGAGGAGATATCGAATCTGGATATCTCAGGGTAGTTGACCATGGCCGTAAAGATAGTTGGGACCAGGACCGCAATGGTTGGTCTGGCCTTCACGGTGGTCTTGAGAAGATTATTGATTTCGAAACGAGGCAGTAAGATCATTGAACCGCAGCAGCAAACGGAATGATTCATGAGTACGGTCATGCCCAGCACATGGAAGAATGGAGCCACACAGAGGATTCGTTCCTGTCCGCGCTTGAGCGGGCACCAGGCCATGAGCTGAATCACATTGGCCATGAGGTTGCGATGGGTAAGCATGGCACCCTTGGCTATGCCCGTGGTTCCCCCGGTGTACTGGAGCACGGCCAGGTCATCCATAGCCACCTCAGGTCGGGGCGGGTTCCCAGGGCTGTTCTTAACCAGCCTCTTAAACGAATGGACAGACTCTCCATAAGGCACCCTCAGATTCAGCTTCTGTTTTCTAGCTTTCAGTGGATAAAGCACGTTTAGTGGAAAAGGAAGGCAATCCCGGATGCTGGTGATGATGAGCTGTTCCACGGGCGTCTCTTTCCAGACCTTCTCGATCCGCGGAATGAGATGATCCAAGCCCACCAGCACTTTTACCCCAGCATCAGAAAACTGATGGGCCATCTCCCTCTCCACGTACATGGGGTTGGTCATTACCACCACGGCGCCAATGCTGAGGGCGGCATAGTAGGCGATAATGGTTTGCGGACAATTGGGCAGCATAATGGCTATCCGGTCACCGGGCTCGACACCAATACCACTGAGGGAGGAGGCAAATCGGTTCACCTGCTCGGCCAATTGCCGGTAAGTAAGACGGGCCCCCATGAAATCGGTAGCAATGACCTGAGGAAACTCTAGAGCCGCTTTTTCCAGTTGAACGAAAAGGGGGTCCTCAGGTGGTTCAATTTCGAAAGAAACACCCTCATCATAGAAATGGTGCCAGATTCTCTCAGCCATCATTCCCCTCGCTGCCATTCCCGCCATTTCAATGTGGGCCGGCCTCAAGATAGTGCCAGTTACAGGTCGGATCAAGCTATCTCAGATTGGTCTTATCCTGGAAGCATTTGAAGCTGTAGAACTTGATTCTCTTAAGGTTAATGGTCATCAGTAGGTGGAGGAGTGATATTCTTGCTAGAGAAGCGAATAGCACTTTCTTCTTTCTCGTTTTCCTCGTGCTGCTCTTCCGCTCCCCAGAGGATGCCTCTGACTTTGAGGTGGTCTTGAATAATGGTCACAAGATAATTGCTGAGGGTGCGGGTATCCTCTTCCGCTAACTTCTGGAGGATTTCCTTTATTCTGGAGTCGATTTTGAATGAAACCACTGCCTTGCTCATAGACTAGGGAGTATAGCGACTTTTCAAGGTATTGCAATAAAAAACCTTGGAATATTCTGTAATACTTAAGAATAAATAGTAGACGATTTAAAACTGTTTTCCGTCCGCTGAGTAGTGAGGTGGAGGTCGGAAGATGAAAAAACCTCCAGAAATCGGGTTGGAGGTCAGTAAAAGTGGAGCTTCAGATATACCGAGGCTATTCTAACAGTTCCTTGCAAAGCTGGTAACACTGGTCGAGTTCTTGGTTGCATTCGGAGGCAGGCGATTTGCACTCATCGTGTATTGTCTGACATTTAATAGCGCAGTTTCTCCCTTCACCTGTGGAGAACTCAGGCTTGTCGGGCAGAGGATAATCTGGAGCGTGGGCGCAGCCAATTGCAGCAACGGTAAAGAGAACCAGTAAGAATTTCTTCATGGATAACTCCCTAAGAACAACAATTGCCAACCCAGTTTGGCAGCTTACCTCAAATTGCAGGAACTATGCCATGAGTCGATTATCTCAGGTTTACCCTACCGTTGCAAACCTACTCCGAGGAAAAACGCGCTAGAGTGCGCCAGATGTGGCTGCGCACAGCCTCGGTCAGGACGAAGCGTACTTCACCGTACGTGAGATCCTGGCCGGGGCGAGCACCGCCGCAGATGGGGTGCTATGGCGCGAGCGTAGCGATTTTTGCCGGTGTGGGTTTGCAACGTTAGGGTTTAGATCACAGAGGCAATCAAGGCAGCATGAAATATGCGGGCTAGTCGATTTCCAACGTATCAAACATCGAATCTTGTAACTCTTCAGATTCCATATCTTCACTGAGGTGTTCAGCTACCGCTTTAGCAATGATTCTTCTGTCTTCACTACCGATATTCAGAAAACGAACACCCATTCCCCCTGGAGTAATCTCGTCATCAAGGCCAGACATACTCGACCACACCACCTCAGCTTTGACATTCAGCGGTTTATCTGGGGCATTTATGACCATATCAAGGACTTCGTTTGGTCCCAATGGGTTAGTACAGCACACGTACGCACCGCCTTCGCTAATGTCTTTCGTCACTCCCTCAGCGACCGCACCACTAAGTTGAACGGAAACAGGCCATCTCAGGTTTGCCCTGGGATGTGCGCGGTGGTCTTCAAATGCCATTTTGTCCGCCTCTCTTGTTGGCTGCCCCCACCGCAAGTGTTGGTGTGAGGGCTTTTGAAAAGGGAGGTTGGTATACGAAAAAGAAAAGTGTACAGTCTCTCTCCTCGCAGCAACCAAGATTGCAGGAAATATGCCATTGGGTTTCTAATCTCAGGATAAGCTGAGGACCAGCCGTGCACCTAGTGAACGCGGGATCAGGCCGAGCTATCAGTTGGACAGTGCGCGGCATCATGCAAAGTACCTCTGGCGTGTTCCGGCGGCAGTTGGAGGTGGAACCTAGTTGTCATGTTCGTTCGCCGAAACGGAAACCTTCCGCTCTGACCCCTGTAAAACGCCATTTTCGCGACTAGAATTGACTTTTCGAGGCTGTCCGACAGCCTCCCGTAAGCCTTGATTTGTCATTCTGAGCACGAGCATCTTCTGTGAAATGGTTCTTACTTTTATCCTTATGCGGCCAATTGGCAATTGTGCCCTAAATAGGCTTCACTAGAGACTCCGAAAGTCGCACCACATTCAACCTCGTCAGGAATGTCACGCCTATGACGGGTCTTACATTGGAGGTGAAGTTGCTGATCAATGTGAGGCAGTTTGAAAATGAGTTCAAAATGAGAATCTCTATTGATGGATTCGACCTCAATCCCAGTGCTTTTTGGGCAATTTACTGAAATGGACCTCTCCGAGATGTCCAGTACCACGGTTTGACAAGTCTCGTTTTCCAAGACCTCCGTAATTGTTATCATGCATTTCTTCATGACCCCCCTCCTTCGGTTGCGACTTAGCCAAAAAATCATCAACCTTTGCCTCTTTATTAACGCAAGTGGCATGCCAACCCTGCAGCAAACGAATGAAATTTAAAATATTCATTTAACAAATTGATATTATTATATATTTTTATGCATCTGAGGAGGAGACACCGAGAAGAAACCAACCTTATTTTATTGAAAAAAAGTCAACTAAGTTGACAGCGCTTCTATGGTCGCACAAAGAGTCTTTATTTTCGGGGAGTTACACGGTGTAAACTAGGTTGGCAGACTGATGACAATTAGGTTGGCAGCAGTGCCGATCAACGGGAAGAACTCTCAAGGCTTGTTTTTACCTCCCGCCTAATCGGTTATCCGATGTAAACCCTAACGTTGCATACCCACGCCCCTACCAGTCTAACCCGGATACAGAATATGGGGAGATGTCACCTGATTGATAACACTGAAAAGAAAGCCCCCACTGGTCAATCCAGTGAAGGCCATAGAGAGCGATTCGGCGCGAACCACACCGCATCATTTGGAAGATTCAAATGGAGGCTTTAGCTCAGCCTTCAATGCTTCCATGATAGCGAACCTGTGGCACTTGTCACAGAGAAAGTAAGATCCCCAAGGAATGAAGTAATCTCTTCTACCTTTCACCACGTAGGAATAGGTGGCTCCACAATTGGCACACTTCGTCTGAGAGTTAGTTTTCATTTTCCGTGTTCCTTTTTCTCAGCGGAGTGAGTGCAGGGAGTCCAGCAGGAAGCCAATTGACCTTTGTGGGTATTCGCTAGCACGGGGAATGCAGCATACCCGTAGGCTAATGTAAACCTGTTGATTATGTCAATCCGTAAAACCACCATTTTGCTGAGGCAGGCGGGCAGCATGGGGAGTAAGAAGGATTGCCTAGCCCTTCGATTGCAGCTCTATTAGGCGCAAAAAGAGAACATCGGCGGGTGGGATAAAAAAGCAGAGCCGAAGCTCCACAGTGTTCTTTGACATATGAATAGCCTGCCCCAAAAAGGGGCCGGGCAATACTCCTATTGCTATAACCAGCGAGTTGATGGGTGCTAATATCTATGTCTACGCTGCGGACGTTTACGTTTCGCTTCAGCTTGGTTAACCTTTATACTGCGACCACTAAACATCTTACCATTCAGAGCCTTGATCGCCTGGTCAGCTTCCGAGTTGCTCGGCATTTCCACAAAGCCAAACCCCTTAGATCGTCCTGAGAACTTATCAATGATGATTTTCACACTTGACACTTCGCCAAACTCAGAAAAGGCATTTTTCAGATCATCCTCTGTGACGTCATAGGCTAAGTTGCCGATATACATATTCATAGAAGCAATCCTCCATTAACGTGCGTTGATTCAATTTGCGCTATTGAATAATCAACCGCACAAATTAAACAATAGGGATCAGCTGACTCTCCACTAATTCTTCGATACTCAAAACACCTAACTACGCATCTCCTGTTTCAGTTTCCCATGCAACAAAAAGAAAGGGCTTCTCGTCTGATATCGGCGAGATGCCCGTGATAAGTGTGTTGCTGCCAATTAAAGCTTCGTGACGTTCTTGGCCGCAGGCCCTTTGGTGCCCTCTCCAATCTCGAAGCTCACCTGGTCACCTTCATTAAGAGTTTTGAAACCGGGCATATTAATGTCGGAGTGGTGAACGAATATGTCCCCTCCGTCATCCTGCTCAATGAAGCCGTAGCCTTTCTGTTCACTAAACCACTTTACAGTGCCTTCTGCCACAGTGCTGACCTCCTTCAAAAAGTTTCTGTTATGGTCCCAAATCTCAGGTCCCCGCTTTGGCAAAGGAAACGATCCTCCAGAGCGAAACCGACCTTTCAATATGACTGGACCCTTAAGTACGTGCACATTAATCTCTATGGGTCGCTCAGTCAAGCCTCAAGTTAAAAGGGGTCAGAGAGTTTCTGCTATGATGAGAAACATGCAAGATATTGATTGGTGACAACGCTTCAGTGGTTTCGCCAGCTAGCTCCACAGGCGGGACACATTTTGTCAGTCGGCGTAACCATTGCGGCGAGTTTCCACTTCGGGCATTTGCCGGGGGGGGCTTTGACTCGTCTGATTTCGTCAGGATCCAGATGGCTACTCATTACTGCTCTTTTCAATCAAGTCAGCAATGTAGTTTCGGTCTTCAGGTGATATGTGGATGAACTGCACACCCATACCGAATACTGTTCTATTGTCAATAGTAAAGCTACCTGACCAAATCTTTTCGCCAACTACAGAAATGGTTCGCTGTTCGGAAGGCTTTAGAAAAATAGGGAAGTTTATTCCAATCTCAGGCTCTTTTGAGCAGAAGATGAATACACCGTCGACGCTAACGTCCTTTGTCTCCCCTTCTAATGAACCTTGCGGAGTTTCCACTACAGCGGGCCACTTAACTAGGATTCTGGGATGGAGTCGTCTTTCGATACCCATACTTTTTTTAGCGGGACTACTTCTCCGCCTCTTCCTCTCTCCAGTCTATGCTTCAGGCTTGCTCCCCACCGGAACCGTTGGGGATACCGATGTGGCTGCGAGGTGGTCTGTACTGGTTTGAGCACCAAATAAATATTTGTATACCAGTTTTAAAAATCCCCTTTCATATCAAATGCTTAAATGGGTCTTGATGGTCGTTTATTTTAGTATTCGTATACCAGTTTTACGAATTTTTGACTGGTTTTTTAGCAATAATTGGTAACAATCTGGTAACACTTCCAGCAGATAATTATATACCTTCATAATAGCATTGTGCAAGAGTTCTCTGTAGGGGTCATAATATTCAAGATGGATTTCTGATATTTTTGTCTCTTCGTCATCTGAGATGGTATGCCCACAGATTTTCATCCTGTCCTCAATTGACATTCCCGCAGACTTTGCCAGTGTGAT
>JAUWKY010000053.1 GCA_030613915.1 Syntrophobacterales bacterium | reverse complement strand
TTCTTCACCGATCTGGCAATCTTGTTGTGCCGTAGGTGTTGTGGATGGCATTGAGCGCCGCCTTATGCTCCTTGCTGCCCTTTTTTCCCTGGAAAAGCTTGTCCACTTTTTTTAGGTATTGCTCTTTGGCCCAGGTGGAACGGAGGGATTTTTCGCTTCGGCTGTGCTCATCCCGGCTTACGTGGCTACTGCGGTCGCGCTTGCGGTCAATTTCACGCCAGCTTGGCTTCTCTCTTTCATCTGAGTCGGAGTCAAAAGGTGGTACCATAATTTTTCTCCTTAAAAAAACTTGAATATAAGTAGATATCGATGCCGGCAGGCTCCAGCTCATGGAAGGAAATCAGTACTGGCCATCAAAAATAGAATTGTAATAAAAGATTATCTCAACCGAACCCTTTTCGCAATGCAAATATGTCAGGTTGCCAGCCTGCTGTTTTTCCTTGACTTTACCGGGTCGATTCAGTATCAAAATTTGTTTACCCTTTAAAAGCGGGAGTGAGTTGGCATCGTGACGATTACTGCAATAAAAGGCATCAATGACATCCTACCCAATGCTGTTGGCAAGTGGCAACTGGTGGAGTCTGTAGCGAGAAGGATCTTCACCAACTTCGGTTTCCAGGAAATACGAATACCCATTCTTGAAAAAACCGAGCTTTTCGCCCGCAGTATCGGAGAGAGCACAGATATTGTGGAAAAGGAAATGTACACTTTTCCTGACCGCAACGGGCAGCTCCTTACCCTCAGGCCCGAGGCTACCGCTTCTGTGGTTCGAGCCTTCATTCAGCATCGACTGCACCTGCAGCCCTCTATGCGTAAATTCTACACCATCGGGCCTATGTTCCGCCATGAGCGCCCTCAGAAAGGACGGTACCGCCAGTTCCATCAGATCAACGTAGAAGTATTTGCCATCGATGACCCCATGGTTGACGCTGAGGTCATCTACCTGCTCCTGGTATTTCTGGAGGAGTTGAATATACCCGACATCACGCTTCACCTAAATTCCATGGGCTGTCCCGACTGTCGCCAGCCTTTTAGGCAGTCCCTGACTAGCTACCTTGACAGTGTGAGCGCTAAACTCTGTTCGGATTGCCAGCGCCGAAGGTCCACTAATCCCTTGAGGATATTTGACTGCAAAGTCGAGTCTTGCCGCCAGTTGGTGGCAAAGGCACCAGTGCTTATGGATCATCTTTGCGACGACTGTGTAGATAACTTTCAAAGTGTTAAGGATCATCTGGATAGCCTTGGTGTATCGTATACCATCGATCCGCACATGGTTCGTGGTCTGGATTATTACAACCGGACCACCTTTGAGGCGATTACCCCTCACCTGGGAGCCCAGAATGCAGTTGGTGGGGGTGGCCGTTACGATGGTCTCATGAAGACGCTCGGGGGACCTGACTTACCCGCTACCGGTTTTGCCATCGGTATGGAGCGGCTTATCCTCCTGCTGGATGAGCAAACCGACGTCGAGACGGGCCCGAACCGTCTCTTCGTAGCTTGTTTAGGTGAGGAAGCCCAAAGAAGGGGATTCGGACTTGTCCAGGAACTGAGGCTGCGAGACCTTTTTGTGGAAATGGACTATGAGTCTAGGAGCCTCAAGGCCCAAATGCGTCGAGCAGACAAACTGAGCGTCACCCATGTGCTCATTCTAGGTGAGGATGAACTTGCTAGGGGTGCGGCAACTCTGCGCAACATGGAGACCAGCACCCAGGAGGAGATTCCGCTAGAGGGACTCACAGAACAAATACTTTCTCGTTTGAAGTTAAGCGATCAAGAACTGACATAGGTCTGCGTAGTTGAAGCAAAAACTTCAAATCCGAAATACGAAGCACGAAGCACGAAGCACGAAACAAATCCGAAGTACGAATTTTCAAATGTTCAAAACGACAACGACTAGGCTTGCAGATAATAGTTTTGGTCATTTGCATTTTGAGCATTGGTAAATTGTTTCGAATTTCGATATTCGATATTCGGATTTGATCCACTGACTTAAGTCCCGCAACCGTACTTACTTAATTCGCTCAAGATTTGGAAGGCAACACATGTCTTTGGATTCTCTTGGTGACTGGGAACGCACTCACGACTGTGGCACCCTTGGTGCTGATGATACGGGCAGCAGGGTTGCCCTTATGGGTTGGGTTCAACGTCGCCGGGATCACGGCGGTCTCATTTTTATCGATCTCCGTGATCGGCGCGGCATCACTCAAGTAGTGTTCGATCCCCAGCGTAATGCTAAAGCACACGAAAGGGCCCACGCTCTTAGATCTGAGCACGTTATAGCTGTGCGCGGCGAGGTGCGGTTGCGACCGGACGGTATGACCAATTACAAACTGAAGACCGGGGAGATCGAGGTGATAGTGGATGAGTATCGTTTGCTCAATACCTCCCTCACTCCACCATTTCAGTTGGAACCAGAAGTTGACGCCGGTGAGAATCTAAGATTGCGCTACCGATTCCTGGATCTGCGCCGCCCGAATATCCTCCAGAGCCTGATTCGACGCCATCATGCGGCTCGTGCGGTTCGCCACTATCTCAACGAAGCCGATTTTATAGAGGTCGAAACCCCGGTGTTGACCAGAAGCACACCCGAAGGGGCTCGCGACTACCTCGTTCCCAGCCGGGTTAATCCAGGCAAGTTCTACGCCTTGCCACAATCGCCCCAACTGTTCAAACAGTTATTAATGATGGCCGGCTTCGACCGCTACTACCAAGTTGTGAAATGTTTTCGAGATGAAGACCTACGCGCTGACCGTCAACCTGAATTTACCCAGGTCGACATCGAAATGGCCTTTATCAATGAGAAACATATCTTCCGGGTAACCGAGGGCTTGCTCGGCCACGTCTTCAAGGAGGTCCTTGACCAGGAACTCGAACTGCCCTTTCCACAAATCACTTACGATGAAGCCATGGCTCGCTATGGAACAGACAAACCTGATACTCGATTCGGAATGGAACTCGTGGATGTGACCCCGGTCTTTGCCAACAGTAATTTCCAGGTGTTTGTACGGCTTATCGAGGCCGGGGGCATGGTCAAGGCTCTAAGGCTCAAAGGCCAGGCTACCTTGCCTCGTAGCGACCTGGACAGGATGCAGGGGAAGGAGAACCTGGCCAACCACTACGATGTACAAACTGGGGCCCAGGGTGTTGCCTGGATTAAAGTGCAAGAAAACAACTGGCAGGGGCCGGTAGCCAAGAACCTCACTGAGGCGGAGAAAGATCTGCTTGCTGAAACCGCCGACCTTGAGGCAGGCGATCTTATTCTTTTTGTGGCGGGTGAGTCTAAAATAGTTAACCCTACTTTGGACATTTTGCGTTGCCACTTTGGCAGGCGTCTCAATCTCACAGATAATAACCAATTCCACTTCACCTGGATCACGTGTTTTCCGCTGTTGGAATACGACATTGCCGAAGAACGTTACGTTGCTGTCCATCATCCCTTTACCGCCCCAGTCGAAGAAGACGTAGGTTTTCTCGCTGACCATCCAGAGCGGGTTCGCAGCCGTGGCTACGACTTGGTTTTGAACGGCTACGAGATCGGCGGTGGTAGTATCCGTATTCACCATTATGATTTGCAGCTGCAAGTATTCAAGGCTCTGGGCATTGATGATGACCAGGCCCAGCACAGATTCGGCTTCATGCTCGATGCTCTCAAGTACGGGGCGCCGCCCCACGGCGGCATTGCCCTTGGTTTCGATCGACTTGTTATGCTTCTGTGTGGTGTCGACTCCATTCGTGACGTTATTGCCTTCCCCAAAACTCAGAAAGCCACTTGCCCGATGACCCAAGCTCCTGAAAAGGTAAGTCTAGAGCAGCTTCTAGAGCTCTCCTTAAAGCTGGATCTGCCCGATTACAATAAAGATTGACAAGGTAAATAACTGTCCATTAACATGAAAATTTGTTGAAATTTACCCCTAGCCACGTACTTTGAGCCTCCGGCTCGGAGAGCGTGTATTTGTCATTAAGGTGAGATCATGGCACGCTGGAACAAACTTAAAAAGGTTTTAGAACACCAACACACCAAATTTTGGGTCTACCGGCTCCAGGACGTCCCTGAACCGAATCTGCAAAGAGAGGTTTTTCCTTACGGCGAGGTAAGCCGGATTGATTTTGATCACAAGCTTATCTCCATCGATCCGGCTGATGAGTTTGTGATCACCGACACTACTTTTCGTGACGGCCAACAAGCCAGACCACCCTATACCGTGCAGCAAATTGAGACTATTTTCGATTTGTTGCATCGGCTGAGTGGTGCCAACGGAGTAATTAGGCAGACCGAATTCTTTCTTTACAGTAAACGCGATCGGGAATCTGTTGAACGCTGTCTTGCTAAAGGCTACCGCTATCCCGAGATTACCGCTTGGATTCGCGCGGTGGGGCAAGACCTGGATTTAGTGCTCGACATGGGCCTCAAAGAAACCGGCATTCTCACTTCGGTCTCCGACTACCATATCTTTTATAAGCTCAACAGTAGCCGGGCTAAAATCATGGAGAAATATTTGGCTATTGTCAAAGCCGCACTGGAAAAAGGGATTACCCCCCGCTGCCACTTCGAAGATATAACCCGGGCGGACATCTACGGTTTCTGTGTGCCTTTTGCCATTGAGCTGATGAAGCTGAGAGAGGAGAGCGGGATTGATATCAAAATCCGTCTCTGTGACACCCTTGGTTTTGGTGTTACCTATCCGGGTGCAGCCTTGCCGCGGAGCGTTCCCAAACTGGTTAGAGCGGTGATAGATGATGCCGGAGTGCCTGGAAACCTCCTCGAGTGGCATGGACATAATGATTTCCATAAGGTGCTCATAAATGCCACCACCGCCTGGCTCTATGGCTGTTCTGCCGCCAACGGCACTCTTTTGGGATTTGGTGAGCGTACCGGCAACGCGCCGGTAGAGGGGCTCATTATTGAATATATCGGTCTTATGGGTCATGAAAACGGCATAGATACCACCGCCATAACTGACATGGCCAACTATTTTTCTCGCGAACTAGGCTACAAAATTCCTCCAAACTACCCGTTTGCGGGAAGCGATTTCAATGCCACCAGTGCCGGTATTCACGCCGATGGTCTTATCAAGAATGAGGAAATCTACAACATTTTCGACACCCGGAAAATCCTCAGTCGGCCAGTCAGCATCACTGTCACTGATAAGACCGGAATCGCCGGTGTGGCTTATTGGCTCAACATCCGCCTAGGATTAGAGGGGGAGACCTCCATAAACAAACGCCACCCTGGTATCGTTAAGATTCACAAGAGGATAATGCAGGAATACGAAGAGAGCCGAGTTACCAGTATCTCCCGCAAGGAAATGGAGCAGTGGGCTCGCCAGTATCTCCCTGAGCATTTTGTCAGCGAGTTTGACCTGCTGAAACAGGAGGCCCATGCCCTGGCCGCCCATCTTGTGGAGGAGGTGGTGGAATCCGCAGAGATCAAATCCATGGACTCATCACGACAAGAACCAGTGCTTCAGAGCCTTTTAGATCTCAACCCCTTCATCCAATACATTTATGTCACTGACCGGGAAGGCAAGAAAACTACCCGCAACATTACCCATATCGCCGATCGTGCCAAGTACGATAAGGCAGAAATTGGTGAAGACCTCTCTGATCGTCACTGGTTTGTAAACCCCATCAAAGATGGCAAGGTTCACATTACCGATTTCTACAAATCCATGTACACTGGAGCTCTTTGTATAACCGTGTCAGCACCCATTCGCGATGATTCCGACGAAATAATTGGTGTTCTCGGCCTTGACATCCGCTTCGAGGAATTGGCCAAATTGGAGGAGGAAAAGGAGTTTTAGTCCAACTCCTGGGCGAGACTACCCCCACAAGCGACCTTATGCACCGCTCACGAACTTATTTTAGCGTCAAGTCTTCTCCTTACAGGCTCTCTCTGACCCTTATCGTTCTTTTGGTTGTTGCCTGCTCGAGCACCCCTCCTCCAAGCAAGCAGAAGGGTAATTCCTATACAGTATACGGCAAGCGCTACTACCCGCTGTCGTCTTCCGCCGGTTTCACCCAGCGCGGCCTGGCCTCTTGGTACGGCCGCAAATTCCACGGCCGCCTCACCTCCAATGGGGAACGCTATAACATGTACGGCCGCACCGCCGCCCATAAAACCCTTCCTTTCAACACGTACGTCCAGGTGAAGAATTTAAAAAACGGCAAGAAAACAGTGGTCCGGATCAATGATCGCGGCCCTTTTGTTCGAGGTCGGATTATTGACCTCACCCTCACTGCTGCCAGTGAATTGGGCATGGCAGAAGACGGAGTTGTACCAGTACAAATCGAGGCTCTGGGTTATGCGCGTAAGAAGCGCCAGGCCGGAAAGTTGGTCCGGGTGTACGAGAAACCTGCCAGTTACGAACTGGGGGACTTCACCATTCAGGTCGGAGCCTTCACAGAGCGAGAAAATGCTTTGCGATTACGTGCTTCTTTGAGCCGGAAATATCGCAAAGCAACAATTAAGGTATTCGACCAAGGTAGCCAAAGATTTTACCGGGTTCGGGTGGGACAGTACTCTCGCCTCAACGAGGCTGAGGCGGCTGCCGAACGGTTGCAGGAGAAAGATTTTCCCAACGCCTTTGCGGTCGCGAGTGATAAATGAAAGACAGAAGCCAGACGACAGGGCTCGGAAGTCAAGCTTGATAATTCCGAAATCCGAAATTCGAAATCCGAAATCCGAAATCGTTGAGTATTGGCTACTTAAATTAAAATGTTATTGAGGTACACAGTATAAAACAGGGATATCGAGGCTACTATGAACGTTCTTACCTACCCTTCTGAGGAAGCTAAAACTCGCATTGCAGCAATCGTGAATCGCACTCTTTCCTATTCCGAGGATCACGAACGTGCTGTGATGGAAATAATACAGGCGGTGCAGAACGAAGGTGATGCTGCCCTTTTGCGCTATACCCGTCAGTTCGATTCTCCTGAGATTACTTTAGAGAACATTCGGGTGAGTGAAGCGGAAATGAAAAAGAGTGCCAAGGAGGTTGACTCAGACTTTACCGCTTTGCTGCAGCGAGCCAAGGATAACATCAGCCGTTTTCATGAAGCTCAGCAGAGGTATTCCTGGTTCTTACCCCATGAGGATGGTTCCGTTATCGGGCAGATGGTAAGACCGGTGGCGGCCGCGGGCCTCTACATTCCAGGTGGACGTTCTGGGGAGACCCCGCTCATCTCCTCACTGCTGATGAACGCCATTCCGGCAATCATCGCTGGTGTTGCTCGTATGCAGGTGGTTACACCCCCTCGACAGGACGGGAGCATCAACCCTTATCTGCTTGTGACCGCCCAGTTGCTGGGAATCAAAGATATTTTTAAGGTGGGAAGCGCCTGGGCGATCGCAGCCCTCGCCTTGGGAACTGAAACCATACCTGCGGTGGACGTGGTCGTTGGTCCAGGCAACATCTATGTAACCTTGGCAAAAAAGATTCTCTCCGGCCGGGTGGGTATCGACCTGCTTGCCGGGCCCAGTGAAATTCTTGTCATTGCCGACTCCAGCGCTGATCCCCGACACGTTGCAGCCGATATCCTCAGCCAGGCGGAGCACGATCCCATGGCAAGTGGACTTATGCTTACCACCGATGAAGCCCTTGCCCACTCTACCCGCGCCTCATTAGAAGAGCAATTGGCCGAGTTGCCCCGGCGCCACATAGCTGAGGAGTCCCTTGCTGCTTTTGGAGGACTTATCGTTGTTCCGGATCTGGATACTGCCGTGTCCCTGGCAAACCAGATAGCTCCCGAACATCTTGAACTGCTGGTGGCAGAACCCGTTAAACTCCTCGGCAAGATCCAGAACGCCGGTGCCGTTTTTTTGGGACACAATTCTCCTGAACCTGTGGGTGACTACTTTGCCGGTCCAAACCACGTTCTGCCCACAGCGGGCACAGCCCGTTTTGCCTCGGGACTCAGCGTTGATCACTTTATAAAAACCACCAGCGTGATCTCATACTCCTCTGAAGCCCTGCAGCGAGATGCAGCAGACATCATGCGCTTGGCTGAACTTGAGGGTCTCGAAGCTCACGCCCGGTCAGTACGTGTGCGCCTTAAAAAATAAAGGTATCAGGTTTCAGGTTTCAGGTGTCAGGGAATTAAAAGGACAAAACCTTGGACAATCTCGTTGCCGCTGCAGACCAATTCAAACCACAGGGCACGGTCATTGACATCCATGAATATGGGAATGGCAATATCAATGACACTTTCCTGGTAACCCTGGATTCCAAAGCAGAAAAGCACTTCATCCTGCAACGCCTCAACACCCAGATATTTCGTCAGCCGGAACTTGTCATGCTGAACATGCGCACCTTCACCGAGCATGTTCGCAAGCGTCTGCAGAGTGCTCCCCTCAGCCCGGGCCGTCGCTGGGAGGTGGTGCGCGTGTTGTTGGCACAGGACGGACAGGACCACTGGCTTGACCCAGGCGGCTCGTTCTGGCGCGCCATCAGCTTTATTGACGGGGCGCAGTCCTTTGACACCATCAAAGATATCGAGCACGCCAGAGAAGTCGGCTATGCCCTCGGCATGTTCCACAACCTTCTGAGCGACCTGCCCACCGAAAGACTGGCCGACACCCTGGAGGGCTTTCACATTACGCCGCGATACCTTCTCCACTATGATGAGGTTCTGGCAAAAAAACGGACGAGCAAATCCCCGGAAGTGGCTTATGGCTTGCAGTTTGTGAGCGAGCGCAGAGATTGGGCCCACGTACTCGAGAATGCCAGAGCAAAAGGCAGGCTGCGTCTTCGCCCTATTCACGGCGATCCAAAGGTCAACAACGTCATGATAGACACCGGTACCGGGCAGGCCATCAGCATTGTTGACCTGGACACCGTCAAGCCCGGCCTGGTTCATTATGATATTGGCGACTGCCTCCGCTCGGGCTGCAATCTCCTGGGTGAAGATACCGAGCAGTCGGAGATGGTTCGCTTCGATCCCGAACTTTGCCAGGCCATCTTGCAGGGCTATCTCTCATTGGCAAAAGACTTTCTCACCGAGAACGATTATGACTACCTGTACGATGCCATCCGCTTGATATCTTTCGAGCTGGGACTGAGATACTTTACCGACTATTTGGAAGGCAATGTCTACTTCAAGGCCAACCACCAGGAACACAATCTTGCCAGGGCCCTCATCCAATTCAAGCTGACCGAGAGTATTGAATCCCAGGAGACAACCATTCGCCTCATCATCCAGGATACTGGCGGTAAGAGATTTTGTAGAGAGTGATCAAGAGACCATATTCAAAATCATGCTGGAAAAACAGTTTTCCAACTTTAAATAACTGCAATGAATGAATAATTTCTTGTAGTGATAACGATATAAGATATGCCCTTCATATCGAAACTTCTGGGAAATTTAATATATTGGCAAGAGATGTTTAGCCCCTG
>JAUWKY010000013.1 GCA_030613915.1 Syntrophobacterales bacterium | reverse complement strand
CAACCGATGGCTGGAAGAGCGATTAAGCTTTCTCCCACTCTTGCCGTGTCGCATCTATTCTTGTTCCTTTCTTGCCTCTATTTCTTCCCTTGAGGGGAAGTTTTCCAACTTCATACCCAGTGACAAGCCCATTTCCGCCAGAATTTCTTTGATCTCATTGAGCGACTTTCTGCCAAAATTCTTTGTTTTTAGCATCTCCGCTTCGGTTTTCTGGACGAGTTCGCCAATCAACCGGATATTCGCGTTCTTGAGACAGTTGGCAGAACGTACTGACAATTCGAGTTCGTCCACCGAACGGAACAGGTTGTCGTTCAGTGTAGGTTCCTCTACCTCTTCTTCCGGAGCTTCGATCTCTGGTTCCTCATCGAAATTAATAAAGATGACCATTTGCTCTTTCAGAATCTTGGCAGCAAAAGCCAGAGCATCTTCTGGAAGCACACTGCCATCGGTCCAGATCTCCATAGTCAACTTGTCGTAGTCCGTAATCTGGCCTACACGGGCCTGACTCACCACATAGTTCACTTTGCGAATGGGGGAGAAGATAGCATCCATGGGAATGACTCCAATGGCAGCATCCTCTTCCACGTGGCGTTCAGCCGGAATGTAGCCCTTCCCATTTTTGATCTGCATCTCCATCTGTAGCCTGCCGTCTTTTGACAGAAAGGCAATGTGCTGCTCTGGATTGAGAATTTCCACCTCGGGCGGACAGACGAAATCACCTGCCGTAACCGTGGCCTCACCTGCTTTGTCCACCTCGATGATTTTGTTCTCTTCTCCATGCAGTTTGAGTCTGACCTCTTTCAAGTTCAGGATAATATCGGTCACATCTTCCCGAACTCCGGGAATGGTGGAAAATTCATGCAGAACCCCATCTATTTTCACCGAGCTGATCGCAGCACCTTGTAGCGATGACAGCAAGATGCGTCTCAGGGCGTTACCAATGGTAATGCCAAAGCCTCGCTCCAAAGGTTCGCAGGCGAATTTTCCGAAAAACCTAGAAGCGGTCTTTGCATCCAGTTCCAAACGTTTTGGGCTGATCAATTCACGCCAATTTTTATGCATTGTAACTCCTCTTATGAGAACCCCAACCGGCCAAATGTGAGAAGAAAAGCAGGAGACAGATGCCGAGGATCAGGCCAGGGGGGCCGTCTATTTGGAGTAAAGCTCCACAATGAGCTGCTCCTGAATAGGCATGGTCAACTCGTCGCGAGCCGGGTATCCCTTAATGGTCCCTTTAAACTTGTCCTTTTCCATCTCCAGCCACTGCGGCACTCCTCGTCTGGCTACGGCCTCCATTGCCTCTGCAATGGGGACAATGTTCCTACTCTTCTCTTTCACCTCAACGGTGTCATTTTCTTTGATGAGATAAGATGGAATGTTAACCCGCTTGCCGTTAACGACGAAGTGGTTGTGGCGCACCAGCTGCCTGGCCTGAGCCCGGGAATTCGCAAAACCCATGCGGTAGACCACGTTGTCCAACCGTCGTTCCAGGAGAACGAGAAGGTTCGTGCCGGTAACCCCCTTCTGCCGCTCCGCCTTGTGGAAGTAGAAGCGGAACTGACGTTCCAGCAGACCGTACATGCGCTTCACCTTCTGCTTTTCCCGTAACTGGATGCCGTAGTCGGAAAACTTCTTTCGCCCCTGGCCGTGCTGGCCCGGAGGATAGCTGCGTCTTTCATAGGCACATTTGTCCGAATAACAGCGGTCGCCTTTCAAATACAATTTAAGGTTTTCGCGGCGACAGATGCGACATACGGATTCGGTATATCGAGCCAAAGTAAACCTCCTTACTTATACCCGTCTCCTCTTAGGTGGACGGCATCCATTATGGGGAATGGGCGTAACATCGCGGATAAGTGTAACGTTAAAGCCGGCTGCCTGCAGGGCACGCAGGGCAGCTTCTCGGCCGGACCCTGGTCCTTTTACGTAAACCTCAATGTTCTGCACCCCGTGTTCTTGCGCTTTCTTGGCGGCGTCGTCTGCAGCAAGCTGCGCTGCGAAAGGCGTGCTCTTGCGGGAGCCCTTAAAACCCTGACTGCCAGCGCTGGACCAGGCTATCGTGTTGCCATTCATGTCAGTGATGGTAATGAGGGTATTGTTGAAAGTTGATTGGATATGAGCAATACCGTTTTGTATGTTCTTGCGTTCCTTCTTTTTCCGGGAAACTTTGCCCTTTGCTTTGGCCATTTTTCCACCTGCCTTTTATTGCTTTTTACGTCGACCTATCATGGATCGCCGAGGTCCCTTACGAGTGCGGGCATTGGTATGAGTTCGCTGTCCACGAACCGGCAGCCCTCGTCGGTGACGAAGCCCTCGATAGCAACCCAGATCCATAAGCCGCTTGATGTTCATGGAGACCTCAGTCCTCAAGTCACCTTCCACCTTGTGATCACTATCAATGACTTGGCGGATGGCGTTGATCTCCTCCTCGGTAAGAAGATCTGACTTGGTGTCGCGGTCCACATTGGCCTTGTCCAGAATCTTTTGCGATGTGGTGCGGCCGATTCCGAAAATGTAAGTAAGAGCTATCTCGATTCGCTTGTTTTTCGGCAAATCAATGCCTGCAATCCGTGCCAATGGTTATACCCTCCGTTATTATCCCTGACGCTGTTTGTGCCTCGGATTTTCACAAATAACACGTACGACGCCGTGACGCTTAATAATTTTACACTTTCGACACATACGTTTAACCGAAGCCCGCACTTTCATAAACCCCTCTCCATCTACTTAAAGCTTCTATTCCTCCCTCAGGAAAGTACCTGAGTGACCCGCCCGAAGATTTCTTTGATATCCCCCACGCCGTCGATGGGCCTTATCTTCTCTTGAGCCGCATAATAGTCGATGAGCGGCAGGGTCTGTGACTCATAGACCTCCAACCGTGAACTCACGGTCTCCACGTTATCATCATCCCGTTGATAAAGTTCGCCGCCGCACTTGTCGCAAACCCCTTCTTGTTCCGGCGGATCGAACATAACATGGAAACCGACACCGCAGTCGCGACAGGTGCGCCGTCCTGTAAGACGCCCGACCAGCTCCTCATTGGCCACTTCAATGCTTACAACGTGGTCGATCTGCGAGCTAAGATTCTTCAGCATCCCATCCAGGGCCTCTGCCTGTGGAACAGTCCGGGGAAAACCATCCAACATGTAACCTTTGGCGCAGTCAGGCTGTTGAATCCGCTCTTCGACGATACCAATTACCACCGAATCGGGGACCAGGTCACCTTTGTCCATGCAGGCTTTGGCCTCTTTCCCCAAGGGGCTTCCCTCCTTGACGGCAGCTCGCAGAATGTCTCCCGTGGAAATCTGAGGAATCTGGTACTCTTCAACGAGCATTTTAGCTTGAGTTCCTTTTCCTGCTCCCGGTGGCCCAAGCAAAATAACGTTCATAAAACCCTCCATCTCCCGTAGCTAAGAAGATCTGTAACAGGAACCAAACCAACACAACCAACCACTGCAACGTTCGCCTCGCGAACGAGGCTAACGCCTACCCTTCATTCTTGATTTCTTAATGAAACCCTCATAGTGGCGAGTCAACATATGGGATTCTATCTGTGCCACCGTATCGATAGCCACACCCACCACAATCAGCAAGGCAGTACCACCAAAATAGAACGGAACCCTGAACTTCTGAATGAGTATAGTGGGAAGCACGCACACCGCTGAGACGTAGATAGCACCACCAAATGTTATTCGTGACAGCACCCGGTCAATGTAGTCAGCGGTACGCTTACCCGGACGAATGCCAGGGATGAAGCCTCCGTACTTTTTCATGTTTTCAGCAGCGTCTACCGGATTGAAAACCACTGCGGTGTAGAAATAGCAAAAGAAAATAATAAAGCCCACATACACCAGACTGTAAACCAGCTTTCCTGGCGCCACTGCATCGGCAATCGTTTTCATCCAGGGAATTTGGATGAAGTTGGCAATGGTGGCGGGAAACATGATAATGGAGGAAGCAAAAATCGGCGGGATCACTCCTGCTGTGTTTACCTTGAGCGGCAGGTGAGTGGACTGCCCTCCGTACATCTTGCGGCCAACAACACGCTTAGCATACTGCACAGGGATCTTACGCTGACCTCTTTCCACATAAATGATTACCGCCACCACGACAACCATCATCACCGCTATAATGAGTATCATAAAGGTGGAGATTGTGTCGGCTTTCCACATCCGCAGAGTATTGATAATGGCAGCCGGCATGCGAGCAACGATGCCGGCAAAAATGATGAGCGAAATGCCGTTGCCAATCCCCCGCTCGGTGATTTGCTCTCCCAGCCACATGATGAAAGCTGTGCCCGCGGTAAGGGTGATAACCGTCATCAATCGAAAGCCCCACCCTGGACTCAGGACCACCATCTCGCCCCCAGGTCCGCTCATGCCTTCCAGGCCGACGGCAATGCCAAAGCCTTGGATGAGACTGAGAACCACCGTGCCATAGCGAGTATATTGGGTGATTTTCTTCCGGCCCGCCTCGCCCTCTTTGTTGAGCCGGTCCAGATAGGGAATGACCACGGTCAATAACTGGAGAATAATGGAGGCACTGATGTAAGGCATAATTCCCAGAGCAAAGACAGAAAGATTGCTGAGAGCACCGCCGGAAAACATGTCGAAGAGCCCCAGGAGAGTACCCTGTGCTGCGTTGAAAAACGCCTGCAGGGCCTCAGCGTTGATTCCTGGCGTTGGCACGTGCACGCCTATCCGATACACCGCCAGAAGCGCAAAAGTCATCAGGATGCGGCGTTTGAGTTCAGGAATCTTCCCTATTGTCTGGAATCCACCAATCAATTGAGCTTAGCTCCCTTCATCCGGAGTAAGTGCTTTCAAATCAGCCGAAGCTGTCTCCACCTTGCCTCCGGCTACCTCAATTTTATTGCGGGCCGCAGCACTGCATCGGTCTACTTTCACCGTAAGCGGTTTGCTAATATCGCCCATACCCAGCAATTTGACGCCAGCCCATTGCCCTTTGACCAGCCCCCTCTGGCGGAGAATCTCTTCATCCACTACGCTGTCAGCATCAAAATGCTCCAGATCCCTGACATTGACCTCCGCGTAGGCCTTCCTGAAGGGGTTATGAAAGCCCCTTTTGGGAAGCCGGCGCTGCAAAGGCATCTGACCACCCTCGAATCCTGGTGGCGTGCCTCCTCCCGAGCGTGACCCCTGGCCCTTGGTGCCCCGGCCAGCTGTTTTGCCACGTCCTGATCCCGGCCCACGTCCAAATCGCTTGCCTTTTTTCTTCGCTCCCTTAGGAGGTTTCAACTCATCAAGTCTCATCGCTAACCCACTATGCTCAATAGGTGGAACCTTGAGCGATCCTTTACACCTGAGATACTTTCACCAAGTGTTTCACCTTACGAATTGCCCCCATAATTTGAGGGGTATCATAGAGCGTAACCGTCTTGTGCATCCGAGTGAGGCCAAGGCTTCTCAGAATCTTCCGATGTTTTTCTGGTCTTCCTACCATACTGCGAATAAGTCTTACCTTGATCTCCTTGGACATACTGTAACCTCTTACTGGTTCCGCCTTCCGACTAACAAGATTAATCCTTGATCTCATCGAGGGTCTTGCCGCGTCTCCTGGCAATCTCCTCTGGCTTGCGTAGCGTACGCAATCCACCTATGGTCGCTTTCACCACATTGTGAGGGTTGTTCGAACCCAGACATTTGGTGAGGATGTTGTGGACACCGGCTGCCTCCATGATGGCGCGAACAGCACCTCCGGCAATTACCCCTGTTCCCTCAGAGGCAGGTTTGAGGAGCACACTTGCTGCACCAAATTTACCCAGAATCTCATAGGGAATGGTGTTGTTGATAAGAGGTATCTCAAACATGTTCTTCTTGGCCATTTCCACTCCCTTGCGGATTGCCTCTGGTACCTCGTTCGCCTTTCCCAAAGCAGCACCCACTTTGCCCTGTCCGTCACCCACTACAACGATGGCACTGAAGCTGAAGCGCCGCCCGCCTTTCACCACCTTGGCCACACGGCTAATGTGTACCACCTTATCAATTAACTGCAGCTCCGTTGCGTCCATTTCATACAAGGGCTTATCTCCTTTTTTAGCATTCAGCGTTCAGCAATCAGCTTTGAGTCTTCAGTTGCTGAGGGCTGACGGCTGATAGCTGACAACTCCTAAAACTCCAGTCCTGCTTCCCTGGCCGCCGTGGCAAGAGCTCGCACTCGGCCATGATACAAGAAACCGTTGCGATCAAATACTACCTCGGTAATCCCTTTCGCTTTGGCCTTATCGGCAATCATCTTGCCCACCCTCTTGGCCCCCTCGATCTTGCCCTTAACTTTTTCTTGTTGGCGAACATCTGGACGCAAGGTGGAGATGGCAACCAAGGTCACACCGTTGTCATCATCGATCAGTTGGGCATAGATGTGCTTAGTGGACCGAAAAACGCTAAGCCTTGGTCGCTCCGGACTTCCTGATATCTTTTTGCGTATACGTTTCTTCCGTTTGAGCCGTGCTTGCTGCCGAGGATTCATTCTCGATGCCATATTTCACACCTTTATAGCGATCAGCTTTCAGCAACTGCTTCTATCCCGATTGCGGATTCAAGATTGTCAACCATGTTATATACTTGCTGTGGTTCTAAATATTTCCGACTGTCAACAAAACTGACAGCTGATGACTGATCGCTGAACGCTTAGTTACTTTACTCCGGCCTTACCAACCTTCCGCCGCACCACTTCGCCGGCATATCTGATGCCTTTGCCCTTGTAAGGTTCGCAGCGGCGGAAGTCGCGAATCTTAGCGGCGGCCATACCCAGCTGTTCTTTATCAATACCGGTCAAGGTAATGCGGTTCTGTTTGTCAACTGCAGCCTGTATTCCTTTGGGCAACTTGAACTCAATGGGGTGCGAATAACCCAAACTCAGATGGAGGGTATCACCCCTAACATCGGCACGATAACCAACGCCGCTAAGCTCCAATACCTTGGTATAACCATTGGTCACACCCTCCACCATGTTGTTGATCAAGGTTCGGGTCAACCCATGGAGCGCCCTCGCCTCCCTACCGCTATCCGCCGGACTCACTGTAATATTGCCATCGGTCATTTCCACCTTTACCCGCGGTGGAAGTTCACGCTTGAGTGTACCCTTGGTCCCACTTACTTCGATCTCCGAACCCCGGAGATTTACTTTCACGCCTGCTGGAACTTCAACAGGTAGTTTACCAATACGAGACATGTAAGATCCTCCTCAGTGGATCCTGGTTTCCTTGCAGCCGGGCTCTACCACACCTTACAAAGAAGCTCCCCTCCGACCTTCTGCTTACGGGCCTCCCGGTCAGTTAGGAGGCCTTTTGAGGTAGAGAGGATTGCGGTGCCCAAGCCATTGAGTACAGGGGGAATCTTATCGTGGTGCACATAAACCCTACAACTTGGTTTACTTATACGCTCTATACCACCAATGACTGAAACATTATCTGTATCGTATTTCAGATAGAGTCGCAGCCTACCTTGTCTTTTATCCTTAATGAGCTTGTAGTTCTTGATATAGCCCTCTTCCTTTAGCAGTTTAGCGATGTTCAACTTCATCTTGGAGGAAGGAATATCTAGCTGTTCAAACTTTGCCATACACCCGTTGCGAATCTGGGTGAGAAAATCTGCGATAGGATCCGTCATCACCATGGAGATGCTCCTTTGCTACCAGCTCGACTTTATTACACCGGGAAGTTCGCCTCGAAGGGCCATGCTCCGGAAACAGATGCGGCAGATGCCGAACTTGCGCAAGAAAGCCCTGGGGCGCCCACAAAGAGGGCAGCGATTGTATGACCGCACCTTAAATTTCGGTTTTCTTTTTGCTTTGGCGATAAGTGACTTTCTGGCCAAGGTTACCTCCTCCGTCCTATTAGTCTTTGAAGGGCATACCCATCATTTTCAACAGGGCCTTACCCTCTTCATCGGTTTTGGCTGTGGTGACTATGGTAATGTTCAACCCCTTGATCTTGTCAATCTTGTCGTACTCGATCTCCGGGAAAATAATGTGCTCTTTGATACCCAGGGTAAAGTTTCCTCGGCCATCGAGAGATTTGTCAGACAGACCCCGAAAGTCACGAACTCGAGGTAGTGTCACGTTAACCAGTTTGTCAAAGAAGTCGTACATCATTCCTTTTCGGAGGGTTACCATGCATCCGATGGGCATGCCCTCTCTCAACTTGAAAGAAGCAATGGATTTTCGCGCTCGGGTGACCACCGGACGTTGTCCAGCAATGAGGGTCAACTCTTCCATTGCGGCATCCAGCACTTTGATGTTTTGAATGGCCTCTCCCAATCCCATGTTGAGCACGATCTTCTCCAGCCGGGGTACTTCCATTGGACTGGTGTAACGAAACTCTTTCGTGAGAGCAGGCATCAAGTCTGTCTGATACGTTTCTTTCAATCTGGACATCGAACGAACCCTCTATCTTTTCCTATACTTTGCTACTCTATTATTTCATCGCATTTCTTGCAGTAGCGAACGCTCTTGCCGTCTTCGAGCACCCTCCGTCCCACACGACTGGGATCAGTGCATTTGCCACACACCACCATGAGGTTGGAAATTGGGATCGGGTTCTCCTTTTCCACGATACCTCCCTGGCGACTGTGTGCCCCTGGCCGTGTGTGGCGCTTGATAAAGTTGACTTTCTCCACTACGGCCCGGTCTTTCTTGGGAAAAATCCTCAGAATCTTGCCGGTCTTACCTTTTTCTTTCCCGGCAATAACCATAACTATGTCGTCTCTTTTGATATGGTATCTCTTTTTCTGTGCCATCAAATCTCCCTCTCGCCTAGAGCACTTCTGGTGCCAGAGAGATGATTTTCATAAATCCCTTGGCTCTCAGTTCACGCGCCACCGGCCCAAAAATCCTGGTACCAATAGGTTCACGCTGTTGGTTAACCAATACTGCAGAATTGTCGTCAAAGCGGATATAGGAGCCATCCCGCCGCCGAATTTCTTTCTTAGTCCTTACCACCACTGCTCTCATCACATCTCCAGGTCTAACCTTGGCGTTGGGAATGGCCTCCTTGATTGAGACCACGATGATGTCTCCCACCCGAGCGTAACGCTTGCGGGACCCGCCCAGGACCTTTATGCAATAGAGCTTCTTGGCTCCTGAATTGTCAGCGGCCAACAGCTTGGTTTCTGTCTGAATCATTGTTCACTCCGCTCGTGCTTCAATCCGCAGGTAGTATTACCCTCACGTTGCATACCCAAAGTGGGCATCCGACATGAGGGTTTATTTTCTTGAATAGTAGAACACTCCTGACTCTGCCCACTCAACTCGAGTTAGGTGACACCCTTTTCAACGATCTGGCTCACTCGCCACCGCTTGGTCTTACTCAAAGGCCTCGTTTCACGAATCACCACTTGATCGCCTTTTTTGCAATCATTATTTTCATCATGAGCTTTATGTTTAGAGCGTCTCCGTACGTACTTCTTATAGGTGTGGTGCTTGACCAGCCTATCGACTTGCACCACCACGGTCTTTTCCATTGCATCGCTAATGACAGTACCCGTTAGGGTCTTCCGTAGACCTCTCTCTTTCATGCTCTAGTCCTCATTTGCCCGTCGCTTCTCTTCTAAAACAGTTTTTACCCGGGCAATGTCTCTTCGGGTTCTTTTCAGTTGGGCTGTATTGTCCAACTGACCGGTGGCGTGTTGAAATTTCAGGTTGAAGAACGCCTCCGCCAGTTCTCTTGCTTTTACTTCCAACTCTTCAACGCTCTGCTCACGAAATTCGCTAGCCTTCATCAGCTTCCTCCCCGGCTGACGAATTTAGTGCCAAAGCCCAGCTTGTGGCCAGCCAACCTGAAGGCTTCCCTGGCCACTGGTTCAGGCACGCCTTCCATCTCGTACAGAATTTTACCAGGGCGAACCACTGCAACCCAGCCCTCAGGAGACCCTTTGCCTTTTCCCATCCTGGTCTCGGTGGGTTTCTTGGTAACAGGCTTATCTGGAAAAACTCGGATCCAAACCTTACCGCCCCTCTTGATATGCCTGGTCATGGCGATACGCGCCGCCTCAATCTGTCGGGAGGTCATCCACGAGGGCTCAGTGGCTTGCAGACCATAATCACCAAATATCAGCTTACTGCCGCGATGGGCCTTGCCTCTCATTCGCCCTTTTTGTTGTTTCCGGAACTTAACCTTCTTCGGTGCTAACATATTTAGCTATCCCTCTGGATCTGCTCAGGTAAGAACCTCACCCTTGAAAATCCAAACCTTTACGCCGATTACCCCGTACGTGGTCTTGGCCACCGCAGTGCCATAATCAATATCAGCCCTAAGCGTGTGCAACGGCACCCGACCTTCGCGATACCACTCACGTCTGGCCATTTCTGCTCCCCCCAAACGACCGGCACAGGCCACGCGTACTCCTTTGGCACCGAACTTCAATGACGAGCTCACAGCTTTCTTCATTGCCCGACGAAAAGCGACCCGGCGTGTCAGCTGGAGAGCAATGTTTTCGGCAACCAAAGTGGCATCCATTTCCGGCTTGCGCACCTCTTGGATATCGATCATTACCTCGCGCTTGACTATCTGTTCCAGCTGTTGCTTCAGGGCTTCGATTTCGGCACCCTTTTTCCCAATCACTATGCCTGGCCGGGCGGTATGGATTCTGATCTTCGCCCGGTCAGCCGCACGCGCGATTTCGATCCGCGAAATCCCTGCGTGGTAAAGCTTTTCTTTGAGGAATCTACGGATTTCAGCATCTTCATAAACGAGATTAGCGTATTCCTTTTTGGCAAACCACGTGGAATCCCACGTCCGGATGACGCCCAGCCTAAGTCCTATCGGATGTACCTTCTGTCCCAAACTTCACCTCCAGGGCAAATTGCCTAAAATGAACTAAAGTGTCGAGATCGTCTTGCACTATCCATTGAAAATGTCTTCAGCTTTAAACAGGCAAAATAAGATGAACCGTGCTAGGCCTCATCGAGAACGACCGTGATGTGGCTGGAGCGCTTGATGATCTTATTGGCGCGTCCCATAGCCCGAGCCCGCCAACGTTTCATTGTGGGCCCCCCATCCACAAATATCCGCTTGATGTAGAGTGTATCTACATCGATATTAGGATTCTGCTCGGCGTTAGCCAGCGCTGAGCGTAGTGTTTTATCCACCAAACGCGCTGCCTTCTTAGGCACGAATCTAAGAATCGTTAAGGCCTCCTCAACCGGCTTTCCCTTTATGAGTTCGGTGACCAATCGCGCCTTGCGCGGCGAGATTCTGACATATCGAGTAACTGCCTTGGCTTCCATAATTCGCGTCCTATGGTCGGCTGGCTTTGTCGCCGCCAGGTTCCTTACCTCTTGCCCTTCAGACGACTCTTGCGATCGCCCGCATGACTGTAGAATATCCTCGTGGGAGCAAATTCACCCAGTTTATGTCCCACCATGTTCTCGGTGACAAACACAGGAATGAACTTCCTGCCGTTGTGCACCGCTAGAGTCAAACCTACAAATTCAGGAACAACGGTGGAGCGACGAGACCAGGTCTTGATCATCCGGTGATCCCGGTGCTCCTGAGCAATCAGTACCTTCTTCAATAATTTTTCTTCAACAAAAGGACCTTTTTTTAACGATCGCGGCACGTTTGCCTCCTCAAACTTAGCGCCCTACCTGGGGCGCCTCTTCACAATATACTTGTCACTTGGTTTCGACTTACGAGTACGGTATCCCTTGGTGGGCATACCCCATGGGCTAACTGGATGCCGTCCTCCTGAACTCTTGCCCTCGCCACCCCCGTGAGGATGATCCACCGGGTTCATGGCCACACCGCGCACTTTGGATCTGCGCCCGAGCCAGCGCGTACGTCCCGCCTTGCCCAGGCTAATGTTTTCGTGATCAATATTTCCCACCTGGCCGATGGTGGCCTTGCACTCCAGCAATACTCTCCGCAGCTCTCCCGAGGGCAGCTTCAGCAAACCGTAACGACCCTCCTTGGCCATGAGCTGCACCCCAGTTCCGGCGCTACGCGCCAACTGTCCGCCCTTTCCTGCTTTCATTTCCACATTGTGGATAATGGTACCCAGGGGAATTTTTTCTAAGGGTAGAGTATTGCCCGGTTTGATGTCGGCCGACTCGCTGGTAATCACCGTATCGCCCACCTGCATCCCCACGGGTGCGAGAATGTAACGCTTCTCACCGTCTGCATAATGGAGGAGCGCAATCCGAGCAGAGCGATTCGGATCGTACTCAATGGTGGCCACCCGGGCTGGTATGTCGCTCTTGGCACGCTTGAAATCGATAATCCGATACCTACGCTTGTGCCCTCCTCCCCGATGGCGCACGGTAGTCCGGCCATAAGAGTTGCGACCACCCGATCTCTTGTGTGGCCGCAGTAGACTCTTCTCCGGCTTGGTGCGAGTAATCTCCTCAAAAGTCGGGTAAGTTTGAAACCGTCTCCCAGGTGATGTCGGTTTTACGGTTCTGAGTGCCATAGATTTCCTCTCTTAAGCGCCCTCAAAAAACTCGATCTTTTGCCCAGGTTTCAGAGTAACAACAGCCTTTTTCCAATGGCGCCTGCGGCCTTCGCCACGACCAAGCCGCTTGCGTTTGCCCTGATAGTTCATGGTGCGCACATCCTCCACCTGAACCTTGAATATTCTCTCCACAGCCTTCTTGATCTCTATCTTGTTGGCCCGACGATCCACCTCGAAGGCCAGCTGATTGTGCATCTCTTTTGTTATCGTGCTCTTTTCAGTAATCAGTGGTCGTTTGATAATCTTGTAGGCATCTTCCATAACTCACCTGTAGCCAAGCGTGCATAGCGTTAGATTTCTGTTTTTTGCTAGGCGCTATGCGTGTCTTTCCCGAGCAGGGCAGCCTCTATTTTCGGCACCGCCTCTTTTATTAACATCAGATGCTGATACCTGAGGATGTCATAAACATTCAGCCCTTCAGAGCGCAGCACCTTCGTATGGGGCACATTTTTGGCCGAAATTTCGACAACATCGTCACGCTCTGGAATCACCACCAAAACACTATCTATGTCAAAAGCCTGCAAAACTTCCGCAAAAGCCTTTGTTTTTATTTCATCAAAACCAAGCCCATCTAATACCACCACCTGATTCTCTTTACACTTGCTGCTCAAAGCCATCTTCAAGGCCTGCTTGCGGATCTTTTTGTTGACCTTGGGAGTATAATCTCTCGGCTTAGGACCGAAGGTGACACCCCCCCCGCGCCAAATCGGCGAAGACCTCGTACCTGCACGAGCACGTCCAGTCCCCTTCTGCCGCCAGGGCTTGCGACCGCCACCTTTCACCTCAGAACGTCCTTTGGTGCTAGCACTCCCGGATCTCCGCTTGGCTAGTTGCATAACCGCCACTTCGTGGAGCAGGTGTGATTTGACCTGGACATCGAAAATCTCGTCGTTCAGTTCGATTTCACCTATCTGTTCGTTCTTGCTATTGCAAACGGCCACTGTTGCCATGACCAGCCTCTTTTCTTCTCTCTACCGTGGGAGCAGCTTTTCCTTCAGAAACTACTTTGTTGCTAAAATTTGCCGCTTTTTTTGATAAACACCACTCCGTTCCGCCCGCCAGGCACAGCACCCCTAATGAGAATGATGTTTTCTTCGGGTCTGACGTCCACCACCATGA
>JAUWKY010000031.1 GCA_030613915.1 Syntrophobacterales bacterium | reverse complement strand
AGCACTAGGAAACATGCTTCGGAGATCTTGGGCTGCCATCACTAATCCCCGAAGCACCCTATCACCATAGGCCTGATAGCGACCACTAAGAGGCAGGACGCAACCTACTGTAGTCATCTCAACCTTGAGCCACTCCTCCACCCTTTCTGACATCATTTTCCAAGTCTCTGCCAGTGGATGGAGCGGCTGCTCCTCTATAAAAACCTCGAGCTGTTGCAGAGCTATACCCAATCTCCCCTCCTCCATATCGATCTCCACCATGCGTGTCTGCAACTGGAAGTTGGGAAAACCATCTGGATACTCTGCAAGTAGGGTAATTACCAGATTCCGATCGAGGCGCTCCAGAGCACCATCTACCTTTGTGGCCAGTTCTGCACGTTTCTCCTCTTCGGCGAGCTCGTACGCTTTAACATACCACCTCACTGCCTCAGTGTAATTGCCCTCTGCCTCCTGGGCTGCAGCCACAACTTCGGCAGCCTCACCCCTTTGAGATCTTTCAGGCAAATATGTTGCGAGTGATCTCCCGGTCTCCACCGCATCATTGAAGCGCTCCAATCTGAGATAGCAGCGTAGCAGCCACAGCCGGGCCGCATCTCCCTCCGGCCTTACCGGGAACTCATTTATCACTTGTTGAAACACCAAAGCAGCCTGTTCGTAGCGCTCCAAACGAAAGTTTATTTCGCCCTGTCGCAGCAGTGCCTTCGCCGCTTGCGGACTTCGCGGAAAGGCCATAACAAGCTGACGATACTGCTGGGCCGCCTCTTCTAAGTTACCCTCCTGCAAGGCTGATTCCGCCTTTGCCAGCTGTTGGCGGGCCTGCTTCTCCTCAGCACTGGGCGGAGCTTCTACAGCAACCTCTTTCTTGGCCGGCATCAGAGCACAACCAAACAGAATAAATGGCAACAGGAAAAGCCCGAGCCGCTTACTGACCTTCGTTAATGGGCTCATAGGTATTTTTCCACCTCTTGTTGTTAGGCGCATAGCACAGAGTATCATTTCTCATCTAACATTGCACATTTGGAAAGGCATAGGGAGGCAATTTCGAATTGCGGATTGCGGATTTCGGATTTAAAAGGCGAAACCTACAACTAAGATTGGCTTTCTCATTTCACGATTCTAAATCCTCTATGACTTGCCTCCAACCTCAAGCGAAGCGCTCCTCCAACCTCCAACGGCAAAGCCCTAAGCACTATGCTTTATTCGCAACGGACCATGGACGACGGACAACTGACAAAAAGCCTTCCGTCTTCGTTCGTCTCTCTTTTGTCTTCTGCCAGCTGCTACCTGCCTGCTGCCTGCTTTTCTTAAATCCCCAATCCGGAATCCGAAATCTGCAATCTAAAATCTACAATACAAAAAAAGGGTGCTTCAACCTCCAAAAACGAGGTCATATGTAGCACCCTTTCCAGGAATTAAGCAAGCCTTTAGCCCGGATATTTCGTGAATTGCTGTCGCGAGATTACGAAGATGGGCGTGCCACCTGGCAACCGCAGGGTGTTGGTTCCGAGGCGTACCTGAACGGTACGTCGCAGGGACCGACACCCGAGGACGCCAGGAAGGACGGCCATATCCGTGGTCGCAGCAAGTGATTCATGAAATATCCGGGCTAGCGGAAGTTACTTCTTATCCTCATCAACCTCCTCAAACTCTGCTTCAACTACTTCTTCGTCGCTGTCAGCACCGCCAGCAGCAGCCTCCCCGGGATGCTCCTGAGCCGCCTCAGCCCCGGTGTCCTGAGTTGCCTGCTGGTACATGGCTTCTGCCACTTTGTGTGAAGCCTGCATCAGCTCTTCTGAAGCTTGCTTGATGGCTTCCGCATCATCACCTTCCATAGCTGTTCTGAGCCGCTGCATCTGTTCCTCTACGGTTTGCTTGGTGGCCGCGTCAACCTTATCTCCCATGTCTTTCAGGGTTTTCTCGGTATGATAGATGAGAGAGTCGGCATTGTTCTTAGCCTCGACCAGGTCTCTCTTCTTCTTGTCCTCCTCAGCGTGCATATCCGCTTCCTTGATAGCTGCTTGGATCTCCTCCTCACTCAAACCGCTGGAAGCGGTGATGCTGATGGACTGCTCCTTTCCTGTTCCCAGGTCCTTGGCCGAGACGTTAACAATTCCATTGGCATCAATATCGAAGGTCACGTCAATCTGCGGAAGTCCCCTCGGTGCTGGGGGGATGCCCACCAACTCGAAGCGTCCCAGAGTCTTGTTATCTGCCGCCATCTCCCGTTCACCCTGCAACACGTGGATGGAGACGGCCGGCTGGTTATCGGCAGCCGTAGAAAAAATCTGGCTCTTCCGAGTTGGGATGGTGGTGTTTTTTTCGATCAGCTTGGTCTTTACTCCTCCCAGAGTCTCAATACCAAGCGAGAGCGGGGTGACATCCAAAAGCAGTACATCCTTCACGTCGCCTTTGAGCACTCCGGCCTGAATTGCAGCACCTACGCCAACTACTTCATCGGGGTTGACTCCTTTATGCGGCTCCTTGCCAAAAAATTCCTTAACCTTTTCTTGGATCTTTGGCATCCGGGTCATACCGCCCACCAGGATCACCTCATCGATCTCTGAGGTCGCCAAGCCTGCATCCTTGAGAGCGGTTTGCATGGGAGGAACCACTCTTTCAACGAGATCCTCCACCAGTGACTCCATTTTTGATCTACTTAACTTCATATTGAGGTGCTTAGGACCACTGGCGTCAGCGGTGACAAACGGCAGGTTGATCTCGGTTTCCATGGAGGTGGAAAGCTCCATCTTGGCCTTCTCTGCAGCCTCTTTGAGACGCTGCAAGGCCATTTTGTCTCCCCGAAGATCGAACCCCTGGTCTTTCCGAAACTCATCAGCCAGCCAATCAATAATCCTCTGGTCGAAATCCTCTCCACCCAGGTGAGTATCACCATTTGTCGCCTTTACCTCAAAAACGCCATCACCAATTTCCAGAATGGAAATATCATACGTGCCGCCGCCCAAGTCAAAGACCGCAATCTTCTCCTCTTTTTTCTTGTCGAGGCCGTAGGCAAGTGAAGCTGCCGTGGGTTCGTTGATAATCCTCAGAACATTGAGCCCAGCAATTCGGCCAGCATCTTTGGTGGCCTGGCGCTGACTGTCGTTGAAGTAAGCAGGCACAGTGATCACCGCATCGGTCACCTTTTCACCCAGATAATCCTCCGCGGTCTGCTTCATCTTCTGCAGAACCATGGCCGAAATCTCTGCGGGGCTATACTCCTTGCCACGAATCTGGATGTGCGCATCACCATTGTTAGCTTTGACGATCTCATAAGGGCAGATGGAAATATCTTGCTTGACCTCTGGAGAGTCATACTTCCTGCCGATCAAGCGTTTGACCGCATAGACTGTGTTCTCGGGATTGGTGATTGCCTGTCTTTTTGCCACCTGTCCCAATAGCCTCTCGCCACTTTCTGTGAAAGCGACAATAGACGGAGTCGTACGGCCTCCTTCGGCATTTGTGAGGACCTTTGCCTCTTTGCCTTCCATCACTGCGACGACTGAGTTTGTCGTCCCTAGATCAATGCCGATAATCTTTGCCATTCTTTCCTCCTTAATCTCTAATCCTAAGGTAATTTTCTATTATGGCCCTGTTTCTTACCCCTTTTTTACTTTTATCTTTACCTCACCACTGTTCGCTTCCGCAGCCTTGGCTGTGGTTTGCTCTCGGGTAGCGGTGTCTTGTTGGCTGGTCCGTTTGGACACCAGTACCATTGCTGGCCTAAGCAACCTCTCTTTGAACATGTAGCCCTTCTGTAATTCCCTCAGCACTGTGTTGGGCTCGTGATCAGCGCTCTCTTCCTGAGAAACGGCCTCGTGAAAGTTCGGGTCAAAGGGTTTCCCTGCTGCCTCTACCGGCGTGCAGCCGAACCTGGTCAGGGTGTCAAGGAGGCCCTTGAGCGTCATGTTTAAGCCCTCCAACAGACCCCCCTGATCTGCACCGGCCTCTGAGTGTTCTAGGGCCCGTTCCAGATTGTCTATTACGGGCAGCAACTCGCGCATAAGGGATTCATTTGCGTAGCGAGTCTGCTCTTCTTTCTCTCGTTGCAGTCTTTTCTTGAAATTTTCAGCATCCGCAGCAGTGCGCAGAACTCGTTCCTGGGCTTCACTGAGCTTATCCTCCAGCTCCCGGTACTTGGCCAAAAGCGTATCCCCATCCGCCGTCTCAGGATCAAAAGCCTCAACTTGCTCAATCTCAGCCTCGTCCGCTCGAGCTTGGTTCTTCAACTCAGGTGAGATCTCCTGTTGGTCTTCTTGGTGTTCGTTCACATTGTTCTGAGGTTCGGCTGTTCGCTTTTCTTTGGAAACCACCCTGCTCCCTCCATTACTTCACATTACTTTTTTAATAACGATTAGCGCTGAGTCAAGCCCCCCTACCCTCTATTCATAATAAAGCTCCCAGAAAAATGAAGGGAGCTTGTAAGATAAGCCACAATTCTCGTTGAGACTTAGCCCGGATATTTCATGAATTGCTGTCGCGAGACCGCGAAGATGGGCGTGCCACCTGGCAACCGTCCCGCGGTACCGCGGGATTGCTCCGCGGCGTACCTGAATGGTACGTCGCAGGGGCCGACACCCGAGGACGCCAGGAAGGACGGCCATATCCGTAGTCGCAGCAAGTAATTCATAAAATATCCGGGCTAGAAGGTGTCCTCCAGCATCTTACTCAGGAGCTTGGCAGTGTAATCCACCAGAGGAATAATCCGCGAGTAGTCCATTCTCGTGGGCCCAATTACACCGAGGGTACCAAGAACCTCATCGCCGCTGGCATAGGGCGAAGTAATAAAGCTTACGCTCTCCATGTCCAGCAGTTCGCTTTCTGAGCCGATAAAAATGTTGACCCCTTCGGCTGACATACTCTTATCCAAAAGATCGATAATCTTGCTTTTCTCTTCGAAAGCATTGAAGATCCGCCTCATCTGTTCCACGTCGGCAAATTCTGGGTTGTCCAAGAGATTGGTCCTGCCACCGATGTAGAGTTCGCTATTTTCTATGTCCTCCTGCAAAGCCTTCTGACTTAATTCCAAGGCCTTGGAAAGCAAGCGATCAAAGAGAACCTTCTCCTTTTTCATCTCCTCCAGCAACCGCGCCTTGACCTGGTGCAGGGCTAAATCCTGCAACATCTCATTGAGATAACGACCATATTTGTCCAATTCCTCCTGAGAAATGTCTTCTTTTATTTCAAAAACTGTGTTGTGGACAATGCCGGCCTGAGAAACCAGAATGGTCATAACCACACTGGTACGCAGCCGAACAAACTCGATCCGCTTGAACACCGTGTGAGAGAGGCGAGGTGTTAGGACCACACCAGCCTGCTTGGAGAAAGACGAGAGGACCTTGGAAGTCTCCTGCAACAATCCTTCCACCCGGGACACACCACCCCGGTACGATCGTCTGATTTGTTCACGATCAGCAATACTGAGCTGCTGTATCTTTAGAATTGCATCAATATATACTCGGAGCCCGAGTTCGGTGGGAACCCTACCAGCGGATGTATGCGGTTGATAGAGGAGGCCAAGTTCCTCAAGGTCTGCCATTACATTCCGAATGGTTGCTGGACTGACGCTTAGACCGTACTTTTTTGCTATCGCTCGAGAACCAACGGGCACCCCACCCTTGATGTACTCGAGGATAACCGCCTCCAGCACCCGACGACTTCTTTCCCCTCTCACTAGTTCCTTCATGGCTACCTTTTTAGCACTCGCCTCTGTCGAGTGCTAGGCAAATTAGCAATCGCTCCCAGCTTTGTCAAGATTTAAATAGGAGCGATATGGGCACATACCGGTAGTACTTTGCCAGCGCAGGGGGCAAAAAAATGACCGCCTGGATGGGGCCACATCCAGACGGTCAAAAGAAAGGAGAAAAAGAGTTGAAGAGTCAAGAAGGCAGGGTCTTCATTTTCGTGCTGTCCTTACCATCCTTACTCGTTTCACTAAACATAGCAAATTCCTTGCCACTTCTACGTATTGGCCTAATATTTCTATCACCTCGAAATAACTAATATTTTCGGAATTATTATTTTTATGGCCTTAGGCGAAAAGATCAAATCCGGACATAATCCGGACATAATCCGGACTATTTGAGCACATATCGAGTACTCCTTCCTTTGCCGACACGTACAACAATATCCAAATCCACCATTTGCCTGAGATCGCGACGGGCATGACGATCAGAGATGTGGTTTATTTGGATGTAATAATCGTTGGTTATATAGCTGTTTTTCTTGATGAAATTTATTGCCTTGACCTGCCGTTGATTGAGTCCTAAATAGGGCAGTAACTCACCATCTCCTGCCAGGTCCGAGGTAGTTTGGGTTTGACCCGAGGTTTCTTTGGTGATGCCCGGCAGTCGCTGCTGGAACAGCTCCTCGGGTAAATCCTGGGGGCGGACATCGTCACCGTCGCAGAAAATTACCGCACGTTCGATAACGTTTTCCAGCTCTCGTACGTTCCCTGTCCAGTCATACTGGTACAGGTACTTAAGTGCTTCATGACTTACTCTTTTGACTGGAATCCTATTTGCTTCGGCGGCCTTTTCCAAAAAGTGGTGAACCAGAAGTGGTATATCATCTCTCCGTTCTCTCAGTGGTGGCACCTTAATGTGGACAACTTTGAGACGATAATAAAGGTCCTCTCTAAAACGTCCCAGCTCCACCTCCCGGTCGAGCTCCCGGTTGGAGGCGGTAACCAGTCTGGCATCCACCTGCAAGGTCTTGGTGCCGCCCACTCGCTCAAATTTCATCTCTTGCAAGACCCTAAGCAATTTTACCTGCAGAGCAGGAGACATATCGCCCACTTCATCTAGAAACAGAGTTCCGCCGTGTGCTAACTCAAACCGCCCTTTCCGTTGCGTGACAGCACCGGTAAATGCCCCCCGCTCATGACCGAAGAGCTCGCTCTCCAGCAACGTTTCCGACAGCGCCGAACAGTTCACCGAAATAAATGGCTTATCGCGCCTAGGACTGTTGAAGTGAATTGCTCTGGCAACGAGTTCTTTGCCTGTGCCCGACTCTCCAGTTATCAACACTGAGGCTCGAGTTTGGGCCACCTTTTCTATAATCTCATAGACCTGGCGCATGATTTTGCTTTTACCTACAATGTTACCGAACTGGAAGCGCTCCTGCAGTTCCCGGCTGAGCAACCGATTCTCCTGCTTGAGCCGGTGCATCTCTATGGCTTTTCGAATGGTAAGTATCAGCTCTTCGTTCTTAAAAGGCTTGGTGATGTAATCGAAAGCGCCCCGCTTCATAGCCTCCACAGCCTTTTCCACTGTGGCGTATGCTGTCATCATAATTACCGGCGGGTCGGGTTGTCGACCCCGTAATTGGGCGAGAAATTCCATCCCATCCGGACCAGGCATTCTCATGTCGGTTATCACCAGATCCAGGTCATGGCTCATGGTAATTTTGAGCGCCTCAGTGGTGCTGTCGGAGGTAATCACTTCGTATCCGGCATCCACAAGGAGAGCCTCTAGGACCAGGAGGTAGTTCTTCTCATCATCTACGATAAGAATGGTTTCCATGATTCTCTTCTGCTGTGGCAATCAATTGATTCGTTACCCGTTATCCGTTATTCGGTGTTCTTGGCCAGACGGTAATCTTCTCGTTCACTACAAGATACCATTCGTGTTTCTTCCTAATAACTAATAACGTATAACCTATAACGAAAAGTCTTTCTGCCCGCTTGCCTGCCTGTCCCGCTCGTAGGAGCGGGGAGCTTGTCGCGGGGCTGCCTAGCTTGTAATGCCTTTAGCTCACAACCGGGTTCACGGGCAGGGAAATGATAATAGCTGTCCCCTTGTCTTCCACCTGCGCTCGTTCTGTCCTTGGTGGACTTTCAATCTGAACTGTACCACCATGGCTTTCAATTATGTTCCGGACTATGGGAAGTCCCAGCCCGGTACCCGTTTCGCGGGTAGTAAAAAAGGGATCAAATATCTTTGCTATCGTTTCTTTGGAAATTCCAGCACCCGTATCGGAGATGACCACCTCGAGGCTATCCTCCTGGGAGTCTTGGTAACGCGTTACTACCTTAATCGCCCCCCCATCATCCAAAGCTTCCATGGCATTTACGAAAATGTTCAAAAAGGCGCGATAGAGCAAGTCGGCATCTGCGTAAACCGGGGTGCCATTCTCAGCAAAAAACTTTTCAACGGTAATATCTCGCCTTTTGAGTTCAACCTCCAGAAACTCAAGATTTTTCTCCAGCACTTTATCCACCTGGCACTCTGACAAATGTGGCGTGGTTGGACGAGCAAAATCCAAAAATTCCGTAACAATTGAGTTCAAACGGGTCGTCTCCTCCATGATGATTTTGCCGAGCTGCTTCTTTTGATCACCTTCCTCAAGTTTCTGATGCAGAAGCTGGGCGGTGGAGCCGATGATCCCCAGTGGATTCCTGATCTCATGGCTGACGCCGGCAACCATCTCTCCCAAGGCGGCCAATCTCTCAGCTTGATTAAGCTGCGCCTCCAAGCGCCTGCGCTCCTCACTTCTTTTGGCGATGATGCCCTCTGCCCTCTTCACAATTAAACGTAATACGAAAAAGAGAAGGCTCATTACCACCAACTGGCTCAAAATAATGTTATTCTGAAAGCGGGTAATGGCCGCATAGTCCTCAGAAATATCCTGGGTAATCTCGAACACCCCAAGGATACGGTCCTGCTCTCTTAAGAGGTGGCGCTCCATCCGCAGGGGGATATAGGTTATGAGCTGTCTCTGCTTTGCCACCCCTCCAAGCTCAAAACCGAGAAAGCCCCCCCGTGAAACGAGCCGCGAGGAAGATTTCCCTTCACGTGCCAAGTTGAAATCTCTGCCGCCAAGCCCGGAAAGCCCCACTAGGGAACGATCCGTGCTATAGCTGATCACCCCTTTGAGATTATAGACGTCAACCCTGTCCACCTTGAATCCGTGAATGGTGTTGCGAACCACCTTGTCCATACGTTCATATTGTTGAGGACTGTCGAGCATAATCCGACCAAACTTCAGCACCGTCGGCAGGACGAACTGGCTGAAGACCTGATGGTTCAAATTGATGGCAACCAAGAGGGCATACTGTTCACTTTGTCTGAAGAGTTCGTTCTTGGCCCGCTGTGAGATGAATATGGACAGCATCAGGGTGGGAATGAGAATCACCACAAGGCTGGTCAGAGTGAAATACTTCACCAACCGAAAGGGTTTGATACTTTCTCTTGCTTCAGCCCTCATCTTCATGAAATTTGACCCTTGCCTTTTCCCACATTATACAACATTTGCTATAACACAACCCGTACCACTTCTGATTGGGTTAGAAGCTCAAGCGCACCGAAAGTGCCATCCGATCTTTTCCAGGCTCCAACCCAAAAGAAAGCCGATACTTTTGCTCGAGCTCCCTGCGATATTTTCTTTCCTGCTTCTGATTCTCCTCACGTGCCGCTTTAACCGCACTGCGGATACCCCCTTGGTACCACCCCAACTCGAAAAAGACGAGAATCCCGCCGAGAACCGGACTATCGTTTTGAAAAGCTATTACTGCTCCGGCGATAAAGAGAGCGTTAAGCAGAAATGATGAAGCGGCCTGGCCTGGCCGACCGACGTAAAGATGCCCTGAACCTGGCAACACCGCGGACAACGTTCCTGCCACGGCAGGGGACTTCTTTCCTTTTTCAGGTCTCTGCTCCAACGCTTGGCGCAGAGATATTGCCCGGGCATAATGCGTGCTTTCTGGCTGGAGCAGCTCCAGAGTGGCAATTGCTTTCTCATATTTACCGCTGTCGATCTGAAGCCACGCCAAGCGCATGTATACGGCATCAATTTCTGCATAGTCAGGGTACCGCTCAACAAATTGTTTAGCCCAGTAAATGGCCTCCGGATAACGTCCCTGTTCCTCGCGGATCGCTACCATCTCCAACAGAGCTTGGCGCCCAGCAGGTTCCTCGGCTCGGCGATTGTGGAGCCTGATTAGGTGACTAAAAGCCTTCTGGGACTTTCCCTCCCGCCGATAGCAACGGCCAATTTGGAGTTCAGCCTCCGGGACACGAGGGTCAGTCGGAAACAAAAAGAGAAAACGCTGGTACTCACTCAGGGCCCTGTAGAAGTCTTGCTCCTGATAGAGGTGATCGGCAAAATCCCACAAAAGGTCCGCCCGTTCTGCCGCCGCAACTGGCTGGGCCATAACCGACAGATATAGTAACAAAATCCAACACCAGCCGAACCGGCCTAATAGTTTGGCGCCAACCATTTTTGCATCCGCTTCAGTTCTTTGGAGGATTCTTCATCTTCAGCTGCCTGTTCCAGGGCCGACTGCAACTTCTTCCGCGTATGTTCGCTATTATCCCTCCTGTTCACATACTCTCTGTCCAAATCGCGGGCCTTGAAGTAGGCCTTGGCCGCGTCCGCATAACGTTTTTGGTGGAAAAGGGCCACGGCCAAGTTGTATTGAGCTTTGCTGTACTGTGGGTTTAGGCTGACGGCCTGGAGAAACTCTTTTTCTGCCTGTTCCGGGCGGTCCTGCTTAAGATAAACCACACCAAGGTTGTTATGGGGAGTCGGGTAGGAATTATCAATTTCGATGGCCGTTAGAAAGCGAATCTCCGCCTCTTGCAAATTCCCTGCTTTGAGGTAATAGTAGCCCAGCGCATTCCGGTAGGTAGCTTTGTGGGGATGCAGCTTCACCAGCTTCTTGTAACGCTCGATACCTTCTGTTGCGGACCGTTCAGCGCCCCTCGCCAATAACGGCCCCGCAACGAAGGAACTCAGCAAAATCAGGATGGCAAAAAGGCAGCATAGCGCATAGCGCATAGCGCATAGCGAGATATTATTTCTCAATTCGCATCTTCCATGTATCATTTTTCATCTTCATCAAGGAGCGTTTGCGGTCTTTATCCCTGAGTCGCAGTCATAAACTCGCAATGGAAATCCGAAGTCACAGTTCCGCACTTCCCAATCTGCAATCCGCACTCTAAAATCTACAATCCGAAATCTGCAATCTGCAATCTACCCTCTGCCTGCTGGCCCTTACGCTTTGCGCTTGGCTGCT
>JAUWKY010000294.1 GCA_030613915.1 Syntrophobacterales bacterium | reverse complement strand
TGTTTTGTCAAGCATCATTTGGTTGGTTGATTCACTATGAATGTCAGGGGGTGTCATTAAAGGTTTCAGGTGTCAGGTGTCGGGTTTCAGGTGTCAGATACCGGGTGTTCCGCCGGAGGCGGATCAGGTGTCAGGAAAAATAAATATAGAAGCGAAAGCTGTCGAAGATCCCGTCTGAAGCGAAGCGGCAGCGGGGAACACTGAAACCTCAGTCACTGCCGAACCACAGGACATTTTCCTTGACAATGAGAGGCGGTATGTTAACTTCAGCATTTCTGGATTTTGCCACACACAGTGCGAGATTGGACGGCCTTGGAGAGATGGATGGACTATAAAAAAACGCTCAACTTGCCTCGAACGGACTTTCCCATGAAAGCCAACCTGGCGAAAAGAGAGCCGGTCATTATGGAGAAGTGGGAGCAGCTGGATTTGTACGCCAAGCTCAGGAAAATTAGCAAAAACCGGCCACGTTATGTGCTTCATGACGGTCCGCCCTATGCCAATGGTCATATTCACCTGGGCACCGCTCTCAACAAAATTCTCAAAGATATAATCGTCCGCTCCAGGCAGTTCATGGGCTACGACAGCGTGTATGTTCCAGGTTGGGATTGTCACGGGTTACCCATCGAACACCAGGTAGAAAAGGAATTAGGTGAACAGCGGCAGGGGATGAGTCAGTTGGAGCTGCGACGTCGCTGTCGTGCTTATGCTGAAAAATTCATCGATATCCAGCGGCAGGAATTCAAGCGATTGGGCGTGGTGGGTGACTGGGAGAACCCCTATCTGACAATGTCGTATGACTATGAGGCTACCATTGCCAGGGAACTGGGAAAGTTTATTACCCGGGGCAGTGTGTACAAGAGCAAGAAACCAATTTACTGGTGTAGCTCCTGTCGCACTGCACTAGCGGAGGCTGAGGTAGAGTATGAGGAGCACCAATCGCCCTCCATTTATGTGAAGTTTCCCCTCATCGACGACCTCGGCCACAAGGTGTCAGCGCTCAACGGCCAGAAGGTGTTTGTGATCATCTGGACCACGACACCGTGGACCATCCCGGCCAACCTTGCTATTGCCCTCCACCCGGACTATGAGTATGCGGTCGTAAGGTTCGGCGATGAAGCGTGGATCATGGCGGCTGGATTGGTGGAGGAAGTAATGGCCAAGGCCGAGATCTCCGATTATGAGGTCCTGGCTCGGTTAGCCGCTTCAGACCTGGAGGGTATGAAGTGCCGCCATCCTTTTATTGATAGGGAGTCGATTATAGTGCAAGCACCGTATGTGACCCTTGATGTGGGCACAGGCTGCGTGCACACCGCGCCCGGTCACGGTCGAGAAGATTTCGAAACTGCCTTGAAATACGATCTGGAGGTGTATTCTCCAGTGGATGATGACGGCTGTTTCACGGCAGACGTACCTTACTTCGCCGGTCAGTTCGTGTTCGACGCCAATAACGGCGTCACTGAAAAGATCGCCGAACAGGGAAATCTGGTACGAAAAGAGAGCATAACCCATACTTATCCCCACTGCTGGCGCTGTAAGGAACCGGTTATCTTCCGCGCCACTGAACAATGGTTTATAAGTATGGAGTCCAATGACCTCCGTTATAAAGCGTTGCAATCAATCGAAAAAGAGGTGGAGTGGATACCCAGTTGGGGTCAGAAGCGCATTCACGGCATGATTGAAAATCGGCCAGACTGGTGTATTTCCAGGCAACGGGCCTGGGGTGTACCCATCACCGTCTTCTACTGCCAGGAGTGTAACGAGATTCTGGCCGATGCCGCAGTGCAGGAACACGTGGTCTCCCGATTTGCCGAAAAGGGGGCCGACATCTGGTTCTCTGAAGAGGCTGTGGACTTACTTCCGGCAGGAACAAAATGCAGCGAATGTGGCGGCTCCACTTTTACCAAGGAAATGGACATCCTGGACGTATGGTTCGACTCCGGTGTGAGCTATGCCGCGGTGCTCGAGCCGAGGGAGGATCTCCACTCGCCGGCTGATCTTTATCTGGAAGGGAGTGATCAGCACCGGGGTTGGTTCCATAGTTCCCTCCTGGCAGCGATGGGTACTCGGGGCCATGCTCCTTACCGTACGGTGCTCACCCATGGGTTTGTGGTGGACGGGACTGGTCGTAAGATGTCTAAATCACAGGGTAATGTCATTGCTCCAGATGAGGTCATCGAGAAGTATGGAGCCGAGATCCTCAGGCTTTGGGTGGCGGCCGAAGATTATCGGGACGACATCCGGATCTCGGCAGAAATTCTTCAGCGGCTTTCTGAGGCGTATCGACGCATCAGGAACACCTGTCGCTTTCTCTTGGGAAATCTGAGCGATTTCGATCCTGAGCGGGACAAGGTCCAAGTGGTTTCTATGGATTCGCTCGATCGCTGGGCACTACATCGGCTGCAACAGCTGGCGAAGAGAGTGGTGCAGGCATATGAACGCTTTGAATTCCACAAGATTTACCATGCCATCCACAACTTCTGTGTCGTAGATCTCAGTGCCTTTTACCTGGATGTATTGAAGGATCGACTCTACGTTTCCGCTGCCACCTCTGAAAAGAGGCGCTCAGCCCAGACCGCCATTTTTGAAATAGCAGTAACCCTCGTGCGCCTTATGGCTCCCATCCTGGCATTCACCGCTGATGAGGTGTGGGAGCATCTGCCAGCTTTTTCCGGAAAAAGCGAAAGTGTCCACTTGGAATTGCTCCCAGAGCCGGTGGCTGCTTATGAAGATGAGGCTGTAGAGAAGGAATGGGAGAGTATTTTGGACATCCGGGCGGAGGTAAATCGGGCTCTGGAACTGGCGCGAAAGAATAAAGAAGTGGGACACTCTCTGGATGCAGAGGTTACTATCGGTATCAGTGGGCCGCTTTTGGAACGGTTGCGTGGCCAGGAGGACATACTGAGCCGGGTCTTTATTGTCTCCAAGGTGAGACTGGCAGAGGCAGAAAGCATTGAAGCCGGCGTAGAGGCTGTGGACATACCGGGAATGCTGATTCAGGTAAAACCAGCTTCAGCAGAGAAATGTGCCCGTTGCTGGGTCCATGATGAGAGCGTGGGCACTGATGCGGATCAACCCGAGATCTGTGGGCGGTGTGTCACGGAATTAGAAGCGCAAAGCGCATAGGGCATAGGGTTGGAGGTTGGAGGAGCGCTTCGCTTTAGGTTGGAGGCAGTGGGAAGATTGCGGATTCAACTTGTCCTCGTTCTTGATATGTAGAGGCAGAAGTTAATGTAAATTACAAATTACAAAACCCAAATAACAAACAAATAACAATGACCGAAATTGTCCGCGCTTCGCTTGGACTCCCCACCCTGCGGGCGGGTCCCCAGTTTCAAAATCTCAAACCTTCACACGATCTTAAAGAATGAGAATCCCAAATATGTTTGGATCATTGAATATTGGAATTTGAGATTTATTTGTAATTTGGTGCTTGGGATTTGGGATTTCGGAATACGGATTGTGAAATGAGAAATAACGATTGAGCTTCTTTCAAC